>NZ_JBEYWK010000010.1:0-270877 GCF_040644415.1 Streptomyces sp. NPDC046985 | reverse complement strand
CCTCCCCCGCCGCCCCCGGGGGGGGTGCTGTGTTTCCCCCCCACCCCCCCCCCCCCCGCCGCGGGACGCGTCCGCGTCGCGCATGACGAAGGGGCGGTGTTTCACGTGAAACACCGCCCCTTCGTCATGGCATGAGCCAGAGCGCTACTTGGTCTCCTTCAGGCAGAGCACCACGTCGTGGCCGCCGCCGTACTGAACGTAGGAGATCGTCGCATCGGTGACGGCCTTGCACTTGTCCTCGTCCGAGGAGCCGTCGAACTTCTGGACCACCTTGTACTGCGCGCCGCTGGAGGAGCAGTCGACCTCCTTGAGGTCCGCCTTGTCCATCGAGCCGTCGTTGTGCATGCACGAGCCGACCGAGGTGGTCTCGGCGTCGTCGCGCGTCAGGAACCAGCCCGCGCCGAACTTGATCAGGGCCACGATCACGGCGACGACGATGAGGCCGATGATGCGCAGGGCCTTCTTGCCTATGCGCTTGCCCGCGGGCGCCGGCGGCGGCGGAACCGGCGCACCCTGCTGCGGGGGATACGGCATTCCCTGCTGCGGGGGGTACGGCGTTCCCTGCGACGGCGGGTACGGCGCTCCTTGCTGCGGCGGGAACGGGGGGTACGGCTGCGCGACTCCCGGCTGACCGGGCTGCCCCACCGGAGGGGTGGGCGCCTGGGCATATGGGTTGTGGCCCTGGGGCGGCGGAGTGGTCACGTGGGAGTCCCCCTAGTGCGTGGGCGCCATGACGCGAACATGGCGTCGAAGTAAGACGCACGTAAGGTACAGCCGCCCGCCGATGATCTCGTACCGCGCTAGGAGTCTGTGTCCCTGATGTGACACTTACTGGCTCTCAAACCGTGCCATAGCCGCCGCAACCGCGGCGGCGACGTACGCCGAAGCCCCCGGCCCGCGCACGCTTGACGTGCACGGACCGGGGGCTTCAGCGCTGGCAGGAGCGGTGCGCGGGAGCGCTCAGCTCTCGACGTCGCCGCGGATGAACTTCTCGACGTTCTCCCGGGCCTCGTCGTCGAAGTACTGCACCGGCGGGGACTTCATGAAGTACGAGGAGGCCGACAGGATCGGGCCGCCGATGCCGCGGTCCTTGGCGATCTTGGCGGCGCGCAGGGCGTCGATGATGACACCCGCGGAGTTCGGGGAGTCCCAGACCTCGAGCTTGTACTCCAGGTTCAGCGGGACGTCGCCGAAGGCGCGGCCCTCCAGGCGGACGTAGGCCCACTTGCGGTCGTCGAGCCAGGCCACGTAGTCGGACGGGCCGATGTGGACGTTCTTCTCGCCGAGGTCCCGGTCGGGGATCTGGGAGGTGACGGCCTGCGTCTTGGAGATCTTCTTGGACTCCAGGCGCTCGCGCTCGAGCATGTTCTTGAAGTCCATGTTGCCGCCGACGTTGAGCTGCATCGTGCGGTCCAGGACGACGCCCCGGTCCTCGAACAGCTTGGCCATGACGCGGTGCGTGATGGTGGCGCCGACCTGCGACTTGATGTCGTCGCCGACGATCGGGACGCCGGCCTCGGTGAACTTGTCCGCCCACTCCTTGGTGCCGGCGATGAAGACCGGGAGGGCGTTGACGAAGGCGACCTTGGCGTCGATGGCGCACTGGGCGTAGAACTTCGCCGCAGCCTCGGAGCCCACGGGCAGGTAGCAGACCAGGACGTCGACGCGCTGGTCCTTGAGGACCTGGACGACGTCGACGGGCTCGTCGGCGGACTCCTCGATGGTGGCGCGGTAGTACTTACCGAGGCCGTCGAGGGTGTGGCCGCGCTGGACCGTCACACCGGCGGAGGGGACGTCGCAGATCTTGATGGTGTTGTTCTCCGACGCGCCGATGGCGTCCGCGAGGTCGAGGCCGACCTTCTTCGCGTCGACGTCGAATGCGGCGACGAACTCGACGTCCCGCACGTGGTAGTCGCCGAACTGCACGTGCATCAGGCCCGGGACCTTGGACGCCGGGTCGGCGTCCTTGTAGTACTCGACGCCCTGCACCAGCGATGCGGCGCAGTTGCCCACGCCGACGATGGCTACGCGAACCGAACCCATTCCGGTTGCTCCCTGTGTGTACTCGGTGAAGTCCCGACGGGACCTCACGTGGCGGTGTCGTCGGGCGTATCCGGCCGGGAGGAATCCCCGGACCGGGGCAGGCCGCCCGTCGTTCCAGATGTGGTGTCCTGCTGAGCGGAACCGGATCCTCCGGAGGCGGGGCCCTGGAGGACCCGCCCGGCCCGTTCGCTCTCGATGAGCTCGTTCAGCCAGCGCACTTCGCGCTCCACGGACTCCATTCCGTGGCGCTGGAGCTCAAGGGTGTAGTCGTCGAGGCGCTCCCGGGTGCGCGCCAAGGAGGCGCGCATCTTCTCCAGGCGCTCCTCCAGCCGGCTGCGGCGGCCCTCGAGCACACGCACGCGGACGTCGCGCGACGTCTGCCCGAAGAAGGCGAAGCGCGCGGCGAAGTGCTCGTCGTCGTATGCGTCGGGGCCCGTCTGGGAGAGCAGCTCCTCGAAGTGCTCCTTGCCCTCCGCCGTCAGCCGGTAGACGATCTTGGCGCGCCGCCCCGCGAGCGGAGCGGCGACGGCGTCCTCGGTGGTGTTTCCCGGTTCCTCCGTCAACCAGCCGTTGGCGACAAGCGTCTTGAGGCAGGGATAGAGCGTCCCGTAGCTGAACGCGCGGAACACACCCAGTGACGTATTGAGTCGTTTGCGCAGCTCGTAGCCGTGCATCGGAGACTCGCGGAGCAGCCCGAGTACGGCGAACTCAAGGATTCCGGAACGCCGGCCCACAGTCGCCTCCTCTCTGCCGCGACCCGCGGGCGGCCGGTGCCGCCGGGGTGCCGTGACGATGCTTATCTCGCGCTGATGTATCGACTCGATACATCCAGACGATAGAACGACCTCGCGTCCGCGACAAGAGCGGGGATCGTGAACGGGATCACATCGCGGTTTCAGTGCGGGCAAGTTGCCTGGTTTGGGATGAACTTCGGAGCACGTGAGGGTGTGGCGGTGCGTAGTCTGTGCGCCATGCAGACCACCGGGAACCGAGCGGCGCCGGGGGGCGTCCTCGTCCTCGGCGCAGTACGGGTGAATGCGCGACCGACCACATCCGTACTTCGGGGGGACCGGAAACCAGCCGCCGTTTCCAGGCGCACGGGTGCGCCTGCCCGAGGAGTAATCGTTCGATGAGCGAGCACCGTCGCAAACCGCCGCAGCCGCAGGGAGGCGGACGTGCCGCGGCCCGGCGTGGCCAGTCCGGTCCGTCCTCCGGCCGCCGTGCGGCACCGCGAGGCGCCACCGGATCTCCCGCCGACTCCGCTGAGTCGTCCGCGTCGACGTCCTATGCGTCCGGCCTGTACGGCGCGGGGGGTGAGCAGCGTCCGCCCGGCGGACGCGCCGAGGCCCGCCGGGCCGCGCAGCGCAACGCCGGCCGGCGCAGAGGGACCGGGCCCGCGGGCCCGAACGGACCCGGCCGCGGACGCGCGGCGGCACCCGCCGGCCGGCGGATCATCGACTACCCGCGGGCGGGCAAGTACGGCTGGCGGCGGTGGACGCCGTCCTGGAAGCTCGTGTCGGGCCTGGTCATCGGCTTCGTCGGCAGCCTCGTTGCGGTGGCGGGGATCGGCTACGCGATGGTGGGCATCCCTAACGTCGCCAAGACCGCGACGGCGCAGAACAACGTCTTCTACTGGTCCGACGACAGCGAGATGGTGCGGACGGGCGGTGAGATCAACCGCCAGGTGCTCAACTACGAGGACATCCCGGCGGACATGCGCTACGCCGTCATCTCGCAGGAGAACAAGACCTTCGAGACCGACTCCGGCGTCGACCCGACGGGCATCGCGCGCGCCGTGCTCAACATGGCGCGGGGCGGCCAGACACAGGGTGGATCGACCATCACCCAGCAGTACGTCAAGAACGCGATGCTCAACGACCAGTCGCAGACCATCTCCCGCAAGTTCAAGGAGATCTTCGTCGCGATCAAGGTCGGCGCCCGGATCCCCAAGTCGGAGATCATGGCCGGCTACCTCAACTCCGCCTACTACGGGCGGGGGGCCTACGGCCTCCAGGCGGCCTCGCGCGCCTACTTCAACGAGGACGCCAAGCACCTGAACGCCGGTGAGTGCGCCTTCCTCGCGGCGATGCTCAAGGGCGCCACGTACTTCGACCCGGCGGGCTCCACGTCCATCGACCCGGCGGCCACGCCCGAGGCCAACAAGAGGCGTGCCCAGATCCAGATGCAGAACACCCTGGACAAGATGGTCCAATACGGTCATCTGAACGCCGCGGAGCGGGACAAGTACCGGGGGCTGCCCAGGTGGCAGAACCCGCGGTCGAACACCCGGCTGAGCGGCCAGGTCGGGTACCTCGTCGACCTCGCCAAGGGCTATCTCATCCACAACTCGAACATCACCGCCGACGACCTCCAGCGGGGCGGGTACGAGATCCACACGACCTTCGACAAGAAGAAGGTCGAGCAGTTGGAGACGTCGGTCAAGAAGGTCCAGCAGGCGAACATCAAGCCCCAGCAGCGTCCTAAGACGGACACGCACGTCCAGTTCGGCGGGGCCTCGGTCAACCCGTCCACGGGCGCTCTGGTGGCGATCTACGGCGGCGAGGACGCCACTCGGCACTTCACGGACAACGCCGACGCCACGGGTGCGCAGGTGGGGTCGACGTTCAAGCCGTTCGTGCTGGCCGCGGCGATGCGGGACGGCGTCCGCGATCCGAACGGCGACCCGACGCAGGCGCAGGACGAACGCACGCAGGTCTCGCCGCGGAGCCGGTTCAGCGGCCAGAACAATCTCAAGATCAAGAACTACGACGGGACCGTCTGGAAGAACGAGAAGGGCAAGGAGTGGCTCCAGAGCAATGACGGCCACGAGTCCTACGGCGCCGCGCCGAGCCACATGATCGATCTCCGAGAGGCGATGCGGGAGTCGGTCAACTCCGCCTTCGTGCAACTCGGCATGGACGTCGGCCTGGACAAGGTCAAGCAGGCCGCGCTGGACGCGGGCCTGAAGCAGGACAGCCTGGCCGGCACGACCTTCCCGTCCTTCTCCATCGGCATCTCCGACCCCAGCGCCATCCGCATGGCGGGCGCCTACGCGACGTTCGCCGCCAGCGGCAAGCAGAACGAGCCGTTCTCGGTCCGCTACGTCAAGAGCCAGAAGGGGAAGGTCTACACGCACGAGGCGAAGCCCAAGCAGGCCTTCACCGACAAGGTCGCCGACAACGTCACCGACGTGCTGCGGACCGTGGTCGAGAAGGGCACGGGCACCAACGCCAAGCTGCCCGGCCGCCAGGTAGCCGGCAAGACCGGCACCACGGACGGCAACAGGTCCGCCTGGTTCATCGGCTACACCCCGCAACTGTCCACCGCGGTCGGCATGTTCCGGCTCGACGACGACGCCGGGAACAAGGCACGCAGGTTCGAGGAGATGTACGGAACGGGCGGCCAGAGGAAGATCCACGGCGCCTCCTTCCCGGCCGAGATCTGGCACGACTACATGTTCCAGGCGCTCCAGGGCCAGCCGGCCGAGCCCTTCCCGGCGCCGCAGCCCATCGGCCAGATCGTCAACCCCGCGCCGAGCCCGACGCCCACTCCGTCCCCCACGCCGACCCCGTCGCCCAGTCCGACGCCGTCGCCCTCCCCCAGCAAGACGCAGCCCAGCCCGTCGCCCACCCCGACCCCGTCGAACTGCGGCTTCTTCGGCTGCACCGACGGCGGCGGCCAGAACGGCGGCAACGGCGGCAACGGCGGAAATGGGGGCAACGGAGGGAACGGCGGCAACGGGGGCAACGGCGGTGCGGACGGCGGCGTCCCGTCCCCGACGCCCACCGAGCCCGGCGGCACCACCTCCGGCAACGGCAACGGGGGCACCAGCCGGGGCGGCGGCGGAGGCTGGTTCGGAGGCACGAACAACTAGCGGCGCCCTGTCGCCGAGGGCGTTTCACGTGAAACACGGGCCGCCGCACCAGCACGGTGCGGCGGCCCGCCGCGTAGACCCGGACGCGTACGGCAGGATGGCGGCATGCCCAGTGCTGAATCGACGCAAGCGAGCGCCCACGAGCCCGAGCCCGGTCCGGTGCGGCCGACGCGGGAAGACGAGGTCGCCGCGGCCGGCAGCGAGCTGATCGGCGGCCCGCTCGGGCGGCACGCCCTGCTGGGGACCTCCTGGTGGACTCCGGTGCGCGTCGTCGTCCTCGTCGCGATCGGCATGTTCGCCCTCGGCCTGGTCCAGAAAGCGCCCTGCTACCACAGCGCCTGGTTCTTCGGGGCCAGCTCGCAGTACACGAAGGCCTGCTACTCGGACATCCCGCACCTCTATCAGGGGCGCGGGTTCGCCGACGGTCTCGTGCCCTACTTCGACAAGCTCACCGGCGACATGCCGTACCTCGAGTATCCAGTGCTCACCGGCGTGTTCATGGAGGTCGCCTCCTGGCTGACGCCGCACAGCGGCAGCATGCAGCACCAGGAGCAGTGGTACTGGATGGCCAACGCCGGGATGCTGATGGCGTGCGCGGCGGTCATCGCCGTCTGCGTGGCCCGGACGCACGCCCGGCGGCCGTGGGACGGGCTGCTGGTGGCCCTGGCGCCCGCCTTCGCGCTGACCGCCACCATCAACTGGGACCTGCTGGCGGTCGCCCTGACGGCCGCCGCGATGCTCATGTGGTCCCGGCGGCGCCCCGTCGCCTTCGGCGTCCTGCTGGGGCTCGCCACGGCCGCCAAGCTCTACCCGATCTTCCTGCTCGGCCCGTTGTTCGTGCTGTGCTGGCGAGCGGGCCGGTGGCGGGAATTCGGCAAGGCCGCGGCCGGCGCGGCGGTCGCCTGGCTCGCGGTGAACCTTCCGGTGCTGGCGCTCGCCCCCGACGGCTGGTGGCAGTTCTACAAGTTCAGTCACGACCGGGGCGTCGACTTCGGCTCCTTCTGGCTCATCTGGTCCCAGAGCTCGACCGAGCCGCCCAGCACCGACTTCGTGAACACCGTCGCCACGTTGCTGGTCGTGCTGTGCTTCCTCGGCATCGCGGCGCTGACGCTCATGGCCCCGCGCCGGCCGCGCTTCGCCCAGCTCGCCTTCCTCGTCGTGGCGGCCTTCATCCTCACCAACAAGGTCTACTCGCCGCAGTACGTGCTGTGGCTGGTGCCGCTCGCGGTGCTGGCCCGCCCGAAGTGGCGGGACTTCCTGATCTGGCAGGCGTGCGAAGTGGCGTACTTCCTCGGGATCTGGCTGTACCTCGCCTACACGACCAGCGGCGACGCCCACAAGGGTCTGCCGACCGACGGCTACCACTGGGCGATCGTGGCGCACCTGGCGGGGACGCTGTACCTGTGCGCGGTCGTCGTCCGCGACGTCCTGCTGCCGGAGCGGGACGTGGTGCGCCGGGCGGGGGACGACGATCCCTCGGGCGGTGTGCTCGACGGCGCTCCGGACGTCTTCGTGCTGGGCGCCGCGGCCCAGCGGCGGCCCTCGGCGAGCGGGTTCGAGGGGACCGCGGTGGAGTGGGGCCGCCGCCCCGCGGCGCCTCCCGAGGGTCGTTCGCTCTGAGCGAACACCGGGCGAAGCGGCCCGAGTACGCGAGCGAGAGGCGGCGCCCGGGATACCCCGGGCGCCGCCTCTCGCGTGATCAGCGGTCGTCGTGCCCGCTCAGCGGTCCATGATGCGGTCGAACTGCGTGGTGGTGTGCCGCAGATGGGCCACCAGCTCGTCGCCGACCCTCGGCTCCTCGGCGTCCGAGGGCACGAACAGGATGGAGACCTGCATGTGCGGCGGCTCGGCGAACCAGCGCTGCCGTCCGTCCCAGACGAACGGCGACAGGTTGCGGTTCACCGTGGCGAGGCCGGCGCGGGCGACCCCCTTGGCGCGCGGCATGACGCCGTGCAGCGCCTTGGGCGCCTCCAGCCCCACTCCGTGCGACGTGCCGCCCGCCACGACCACCAGGAAGCCGTCGGAGGCGGCCTTCTGCTGGCGGTAGCCGAAGCGGTCGCCCTTGGACACGCGGGTGACGTCCAGGACGGCGCCCCGGTACTCGGTGGCCTCGTGGTCCCCGAGCCACAGCCGCGTGCCGATGCGGGCGCGGAACCGGGTCTGCGGGAACTGCTGCCGGAGCCGGGCCAGTTCGTCCGCCTTGAGATGGCTGACGAACAGCGTGTGCAGCGGCAGCCGTGCCGCACGCAGCCGGTCCATCCAGCCGATGACCTCCTCGACGGCGTCCGAGCCGTCGGTGCGGTCCAGCGGCAGGTGGATGGCGAAGCCCTCCAGCCGCACGTTCTCGATCGCGGCGTGCAGGTGCGGAAGGTCCTGCTCGCTGACGCCGTGTCGCTTCATCGAGGACATCACCTCGATGACGACACGCGCCCCGACCAGGCCGTACACCCCGTCGACCGACGACACCGAGCGGATCACCCGGTCGGGCAGCGGCACCGGCTCCTCGCCGCGCCGGTAGGGCGTCAGCACCAGCAGGTCACCGCCGAACCAGTCCTTGATCCGCGCGGCCTCGTACGTCGTGCCCACGGCGAGGACGTCCGAGCCCAGCCGGGTCGCCTCCTCCGCCAGCCGCTCGTGGCCGAAGCCGTAGCCGTTGCCCTTGCAGACCGGGACCAGGCCCGGGAACTGCTCCTGCACGTGCTTGTGATGCGCCCGCCAGCGCGCGGTGTCGACGTAAAGCGTGAGCGCCATGGCCGGACCTGAGACCTTTCTGGTGTCTGCGTGTCGCAGGAGTAGGGGATGGTCGACGATGTCTCAGCGGAGACCGGACGAATGAGAGGGATCAGAGGGACAAGAGGAGACGAGAGACCGAGCGGACGAGAGGGCCGGGAAGGGACGATGCGGCCGACGGACGAGGAACGCCGGGTCAGCGACGGGACATGTAGATGTCGAGCGCCTTGTGGAGCAGCTTGTTCAGCGGGAAGTCCCACTCGCCGAGGTACTCCGCGGCCTGTCCGCCGGTGCCGACCTTGAACTGGATCAGGCCGAAGAGGTGGTCGGTCTCGTCCAGCGAGTCGGAGATGCCGCGCAGGTCGTAGACCGTCGCGCCGAGGGCGTAGGCGTCGCGCAGCATTCGCCACTGCATCGCGTTGGACGGCCGGACCTCGCGGCCGATGTTGTCGGAGGCGCCGTAGGAATACCAGACGTGGCCGCCGACCACCAGCATCGTCGCCGCGGCCAGGTTCACGCCGTTGTGCCGGGCGAAGTACAGCCGCATGCGGTTGGGGTCCTCGCTGTTGAGGGCCGTCCACATGCGCTCGAAGTACGACTGCGGGCGGGGCCGGAAGTGGTCGCGGACCGCCGTGATCTCGTACAGCCGCTGCCACTCTCCCAGGTCGTGGTAGCCGCCCTGGACGACCTCGACGCCCGCCTTCTCGGCCTTCTTGATGTTGCGGCGCCACAACTGGTTGAAGTTCTTGTGCACTTCCTCCAGAGAGCGGTTGGCCAGCGGCACCTGGAAGACGTAGCGGGGCTGGACGTCGCCGAAGCCCGCGCCGCCGTCCTCGCCCTGCTGCCAGCCCATCCGGCGCAGTTTGTCGGCGACCTCGAAGGCCCGGGGCTCGATGAAGTCGGCCTCCAGATCGCGCAGCCGCTTGACGTCCGCGTCCTGGATGCCCTTCTTGATGGTCTCGGCGCTCCAGCGCCGGATCACCACAGGCGGCCCCATCTTCACCGAGAAGGCGCCCTGCTGCTTCAGGTGCGCCAGCATCGGCTGGAGCCAGTCGTCGAGGTTCGGCGCGTACCAGTTGATGACCGGGCCCTCGGGCAGGTAGGCGAGGTAGCGCTTGATCTTGGGAAGCTGCCGGTACAGCACGAGGCCGGCGCCGACCAGTTCGCCGGTGCGCTCGTCGAACCAGCCCAGGTTCTCCGAGCGCCACTCCGCCTTCACGTCCGCCCACGCCGGGACCTGCATGTGACTCGCCGCCGGCAGGCTCTGGATGTAGGCCAGATGCTGCTCGCGACTGATGGTCCTCAGGGTCAGGCTCATTCGGGGCGCTCCTCGGGCTGGCGTGTCCCCATGGGTTCAGGGGCTCCGGCTCTCGCGCCGAAGCCTACTGCGCCCCGGGGAGCGCGCACTCTGGCCGTACGCGGCCGGCGCCGCGGGCCGTAGGGGGGCGGGGTCGCTCCCCGGGCGTCCCGGACGGCGCCCGCCGGCCTCCGCGGGCGCCGTCCGGTACGGGAACGGCCGGTGTGCCCGGCGGCGTCACATGACGAGGCCGCCGAAGAGGCCGCCGTGGGCCATCCCGAGGAAGAAGCCGATCGCGGAGGCGCCCAGGCCGAGGATCAGCCCGAAGCGCTCGCGGGTGGTCACGGAGATCCACTGGCCGTACGCGCCAGTGGCGATGCCGGCCAGCCCCGTCCAGGAGCTCAGCAGATGCAGGCCGTGGAAGAACAGGCCGGTGACGAACGCCAGCACGCCCAGCACCAGAGTCACCGCGAGAAGGGTCTCCTGGAGAAGGTGGCGTTTGCCGTCGGTGGCGAAGAGGCCGCTGCTGCCGCTCGCGGCGGTGTTCGGTCGCATCGTCTGTGCCATGGGCACCTCCTGCGAAAGGCGGCGCATGGTAGCGCCGTGCACACCCGAGGTGTCCAGACTGCCGGGTCCTGCGACCCGATTTCAACCGGAAGCCGGGGTGCGGGTAGTGTGTACCGTCTGCACTCGTGTCTGCCCCGACTGAAGCCGGTCCAACCTGGCGACGGTCCGGTGGCGGCTTGGCGACCATCCGGTGCGGCCTTAGGCCGACCCCGATTGTCAGTGCCGGCTGATTCACTGAACCGGTCAGCACGATTGCGCACGCATCGCAACCCTCCTGCCACGGAACGACCGTGGCCGCTGAGTCCAAAGGAGGTGGGTTCCACATGCGTCACTACGAGGTGATGGTCATCCTCGACCCCGATCTCGAGGAGCGCTCTGTCTCCCCGCTGATCGAGAACTTCCTCTCTGTCGTCCGTGACGGCGGCGGAAAGGTCGAGAAGGTCGACACCTGGGGCCGTCGTCGTCTCTCGTACGAGATCAAGAAGAAGCCCGAGGGCATCTACTCGGTCATCGACCTCCAGGCCGTGCCTGCGGTCGTCAAGGAGCTCGACCGCCAGATGAACCTGAACGAGTCGGTCCTCCGGACCAAGGTCCTCCGCCCCGAGACCCACTGAGCCCTCCCGCTCAGCCGGCCTCGGGAACCGAGAAGCAACACCAGCAGCCAGCAGCAAACCCGCCGAGAGGTACCCCATGGCAGGCGAGACCGTCATCACGGTCATCGGCAATCTTGTCGACGACCCCGAGCTGCGCTTCACCCCCTCCGGTGCGGCGGTCGCGAAGTTCCGCGTCGCGTCCACGCCCCGCACCTTCGATCGCCAGACGAACGAGTGGAAGGACGGCGAAAGCCTCTTCCTGACCTGCTCGGTCTGGCGCCAGGCGGCGGAGAACGTCGCCGAGTCGCTCCAGCGAGGCATGCGCGTCATCGTGCAGGGCCGGCTGAAGCAGCGGTCCTACGAGGACCGTGAGGGCGTCAAGCGCACGGTCTACGAGCTGGACGTCGACGAGGTCGGCGCCAGCCTGCGCAGCGCCACCGCCAAGGTCACCAAGTCCTCCGGCGGCGCTCGCGGCGGCCAGGGCGGTTACGGCGGCGGTGGCGGCCAGGGCGGTGGCGGCTGGGGCGGCGGCTCCGGCGGCGGCCAGCAGGGCGGCGGCGCTCCCGCCGACGACCCGTGGGCGACCGGCGCTCCCGCCGGTGGCAACCAGGGCGGCGGCGGTTGGGGCGGCGGCTCCGGCAACTCTGGCGGCGGTGGCGGCTACTCGGACGAGCCCCCCTTCTAGTCCCGGGGACCGGTTCCCCCGGTCCGGGCGAAGGCGGGCCGCACCCCACTTCTTGATCACACAGGAGAAACATCATGGCGAAGCCGCCTGTGCGCAAGCCTAAGAAGAAGGTCTGCGCATTCTGCAAGGACAAGGTCACGTACGTGGACTACAAGGACACGAACATGCTGCGGAAGTTCATTTCCGACCGCGGCAAGATCCGTGCCCGCCGCGTGACCGGCAACTGCACGCAGCACCAGCGTGACGTCGCCACGGCAGTCAAGAACAGCCGTGAGATGGCGCTGCTGCCCTACACCTCCACCGCGCGATAAGGGAAGGGTGAGCCATTCATGAAGATCATCCTGACCCACGAGGTCTCCGGCCTCGGCGCCGCGGGCGAGGTCGTCGACGTCAAGGACGGTTACGCTCGCAACTACCTGATCCCGCGGAAGTTCGCCATCCGCTGGACCAAGGGCGGCGAGAAGGACGTCGAGCAGATCCGTCGTGCTCGCAAGATCCACGAGATCCAGACCATCGAGCAGGCCAACCAGATCAAGGCCCAGCTCGAGGGCGTGAAGGTCCGCCTGGCCGTTCGCTCCGGCGACGCCGGTCGTCTCTTCGGTTCCGTCACCCCGGCCGACGTCGCTTCCGCGATCAAGGCCGCCGGCGGTCCCGAGGTCGACAAGCGCCGCATCGAGCTGGGCGCGCCGATCAAGACCCTGGGCGCCCACGAGACGTCCGTGCGTCTGCACCCCGAGGTCGCGGCCAAGGTCGCCGTCGAGGTCGTCGCGGGCTGATCGCCGTACTCGGCCGCATCGGCTAGCAGAGGGCCGCACTCCACTGGGGTGCGGCCCTTCTGCGCGCCACGTTTCACGTGAAACGTGCGGCGGCTCGAGGCGGACGCGTGTCCTCCTGCTGGGCGCGCTCGGCTCGGCACGCACGCTCGGCTCGGCACTCGCCCTCAGTTCGGGATGCACGCTCAGCTCGGCGTGCCCTTCGGCTCAGCGCGTGGCGCCGGTCACCAGCCAGCGGCCCGAGCGGGCCCGCAGCCACAGCGTGAGCATGCGCACGAGCATCATCAGTGCCATCGCTCCCCACAGCGCGGTGAGTCCCCCGCCGAGGAGCGGCACCATGAGCGCGGCCGGGGCGAAGACCGCGAGGGTGACCAGCATGGCGCCGGCGAGGTAGGGGCCGTCGCCCGCGCCCATCAGCACGCCGTCGAGGATGAAGACGACTCCGCAGACGGGCTGGGAGAGCGCCACCACCAGCAGTGCGGGGAGGGCGGTGGCCTTCACGGCGGAGTCGCCGGTGAACAGGGGCAGGAGCACCGGGCGCCCCACGATGACCAGCAGGCCGAGCACCGCGCCCACCGCGATGCCCCACTGGACCATGCGGCGGCAGACGTTCCGGGCCCCTTCGGCGTCCTCGGCGCCCAGGAAGCGGCCGATGATGGCCTGCCCGGCGATCGCGAAGGCGTCGAGCGCGAAGGCGAGCAGGCTCCACAGGGACAGGACGATCTGATGGGCGGCCATCTCGGCGTCTCCGAGGCGGGCCGCGACCGCCGTGGCGATCATCAGGACCGCGCGCAGGGAGAGCGTGCGGATGAGCAGGGGCACTCCGGCCTGGGCCGATGCTCTGATCCCGGCGGCGTCCGGGCGCAGAGACGCCCCGTGCCCGCGGGCGCCGCGCACCACGACGACGAGGTAGACGGCGGCCATCCCGCACTGGGCGATGACGGTTCCCCAGGCGGAGCCGGCGATGCCGAGCCGGGCGCCGTAGACGAGGCCCGCGTTGAGGGCGGCGTTGGCGACGAAGCCCGCGACGGCCACGGCGAGCGGCGTCCGCGTGTCCTGGAGTCCGCGCAGCACGCCGGTGGCGGCGAGCACGACGAGCATGGCCGGGATCCCCAGGGCGGAGATCCGCAGGTAGGTCGTCGCATACGGAGCGGCCGTGTGCGAGGCGCCGAAGAGGTCCACAAGGGCCGGGGCGGCGGGCAGCACTACCGCGATGACGGCGGCGCCGAGCAGCAGCGCCAGCCAGATGCCGTCCATGCCCTGGCGGATGGCGGCCCGGCGGTCGCCCGCGCCCACGCGCCGGGCGACGGCGGCTGTGGTGGCGTAGGCGAGGAACACGAAGACGCTGACGGCGGTCGTGAGCAGGGCCGAGGCGACACCGAGTCCCGCGAGCTGCGCCGTGCCCAGGTGGCCGACGATCGCACTGTCGGCCATCACGAAGAGGGGCTCGGCGACGAGTGCCCCGAAGGCCGGGACGGCCAGCGCGACGATCTCTCGGTCGTGCCGGTGCCGGGCGCTTGTGCGGGGCGCGGGGGCCTGTGTCATGGGCTTCAATCTAATCGTCCACAGGTAAGAGACGCAAAACACTTGAGACTCTTACTTGACGTTGTGTCCTGCGCACTTGTGCGCACCGTTCGAAGGGATCTTGGCCCGAGTCGGAAAGTTTTTCTTCTGCACAGCCGGTGGACGGGAAAACCGCAGCTCAGAGCGGCCTTCACAAAAAAGGGGAGGACTTGTTCACAGTGCTGTCCACCGGGTCGTGCACAGGTTTCGGCGAGTTCTCCACAGAACCGGGTCGGTCGTCCACATGGCCTGTGGATAACCAGATTGGCTGACGGTGCCCGGGGGCCTACCGTGGTCCGGCGTCCCGCTCCGTTCGCCTGCTGGCGAACGGTCGGAGAACGACGCGCCGGAAGCGGAGTCGGGCTGCTCGATGTGTCAGTGCCGTGCCGTAGAAATGACGAGCACGGCGAGGTCCGCTCGGCGGACGGGAGGAGGTCGCTCGGTGAGCATTTCCGAGCCCTTGGACGACCCGTGGGCCGACAGCGGACCCGGGGACCGCCTTCCCGCGTCCCGGCGCCGCCCCGACCACGGCCGGGGCCGTGACGAGCAGCACGACCGCGGCCAGGACGACGGCAAGTGGGACGGCGGCGGCTCGTCCTTCGAGCGGGTCCCGCCCCAGGACCTCGACGCGGAGCAGTCCGTCCTCGGCGGCATGCTCCTGTCCAAGGACGCCATCGCCGACGTCGTCGAGGTCCTCAAGGGCCACGACTTCTACAAGCCCGCACACGAGACGATCTACCAGGCAGTCCTGGACGTCTACGCCAAGGGCGAGCCGGCCGACCCCATCACCATCGCCGCCGAGCTGACCAAGCGCGGCGAGATCAACCGGGTCGGCGGGGCCTCGTACCTGCACTCCCTCGTGCAGACCGTCCCCACGGCGGCCAACGCCGCGTACTACGCGGCGATCGTGCACGAGCGCGCGGTCCTGCGCCGCCTGGTCGAGGCGGGCACGCGGATCACGCAGATGGGATACGCGGCCGACGACGACGTCGACGAGATCGTCAACCGCGCCCAGGCCGAGATCTACGCGGTCACCGAGCAGCGCACCAGCGAGGACTACCTGCCGCTGGGCGACATCATGGAGGGCGCTCTCGACGAGATCGAGGCCATCGGCTCGCGCAGCGGCGAGATGACCGGTGTGCCCACCGGGTTCACCGACTTCGACTCGCTGACCAACGGCCTGCACCCGGGCCAGATGATCGTCATCGCCGCCCGTCCCGCGATGGGCAAGTCGACGCTCGCGCTGGACTTCGCGCGCGCGGCGTCGATCAAGAACAATCTGCCGAGCGTGGTCTTCTCGCTGGAGATGGGCCGCAACGAGATCGCGATGCGCCTGCTGTCCGCCGAGGCCCGCGTCGCGCTGCACCACATGCGCTCGGGCACCATGACCGACGAGGACTGGACGCGGCTGGCCCGCCGCATGCCGGACGTCTCGGCGGCGCCGCTGTACATCGACGACTCCCCGAATCTGTCGATGATGGAGATCCGCGCCAAGTGCCGGCGCCTGAAGCAGCGCAACGACCTCAAGCTGGTCGTCATCGACTACCTCCAGCTCATGCAGTCCGGCGGCTCCAAGCGGGCCGAGAGCCGCCAGCAGGAGGTCTCGGACATGTCCCGTAACCTCAAGCTGCTGGCCAAGGAGCTGGAGCTCCCGGTCATCGCGCTCTCCCAGCTCAACCGCGGCCCCGAACAGCGCACCGACAAGAAGCCGATGGTCTCCGACCTGCGCGAGTCCGGCTCCATCGAGCAGGACGCCGACATGGTCATCCTGCTGCACCGCGAGGACGCCTACGAGAAGGAGTCGCCCCGCGCCGGCGAGGCCGACCTGATCGTCGCCAAGCACCGAAACGGCCCGACCGCCACGATCACAGTCGCCTTCCAGGGCCACTACTCGCGCTTCGTGGACATGGCGCAGACCTGATCAGGGCGTTGTAGGGTCTCAGATTTCATGTCGGAATCTCACGGTCGATGTCGGATGGAAGCCGGATCCGACGCCTAGCTGAGATTCGCAGATCACTGCAGTCCTGACGGCCCGGGACCGTCCGCACGCGACCAAGGCGAGATCGCTTCCGTGGTCCTCGGGCAGCTTGGTGCGGAGGAGAGGCAGAAGGTCCTGGAGCGGGCGGGGCACGTCCGCGAGGTGCTGACTGGATACCGCTCCGGCAGTGAGGAGTTGGCGACCAGGGATGAGCCGAAGGCCGCCTACGCTGCAGCGGCACCGATGGAAGGGAGGAAGGCGGCGGAACTTGGCGTGACGGTCCGCACTATCGAGCGCTGGGTAGCAGGATTTCTCCAGCACGGCGAAGCTGGCCTTGCACCAGGGAGGACGCGTTCGGGGCGGTCGCAGACCGCGGTCGATGACCGGTGGGCGGAGACCGCGGTGGAGGTGATGGTCGAGCACACCGATCAGTCGCGGCCGTCGCGGACGATGGTGATCGAGCGGACCCGGGCCAGGGTGATCGCGCGATTCGGTGAGGGAGTGGTACCGCAGCCGAGTCGGGCGACGGCGTTTCGGCTGATGGAGGAGCTTGAGTGGCAGCATCCGCTGTTCCGGCTGAGTACGAAGCGCAACCGGGACATCGCTGGCCGGCCGGGGGGCGCGTACGGGAAGCTGCGGCCGACGCGACCGGGTGAGTACCCGGTGATGGACTCCACGCGCCTGGACGTCTTCGCGTTCGATCCGCTGACGCTCAAGTGGGTGCAGGCCGAGTTGAGCGTCGGGATGGACTGGTACACCCGCTGTATCACGGGGATCCGGCTCACGCCGGTCTCGACGAAGGCGGTGGATGTCAGCGCTGCGCTGTTCCAGTCGTTTCGGCCGAGGCCGGCGGGGCGGGACTGGCCGCGGCACGCGGTCTGGCCCGAGCACTGCATTCCCCGCACCGTCCTGGTCGATGTCGAGGGAGCCACCGGGCCGGGGCTGGCCTCGCCGCCCCTTGTTCTCGAGACGCTGGTAGTCGACCACGGCAAGGTCTACGTCTCAGAACATCTGACCAGCGTCTGCCGCCGGATGGGCATCTCCATCCAGCCGGCCCGCCTGCGGACGGGCCGCGACAAGGGGCCGGTGGAGCGCTACTTCCGGACCCTGCGGGAAGGGCTGCTGCAGGTGCTGCCCGGCTACAAGGGGCCCGATATCCACTCGCGGGGCGAGAGCCCGGAGGACGACGCGTTCTTCTTCCTCGGCGAGTTGGAGGCGATCATCCGGGAGTGGACCGCGACGGTCTATCACTGCAGGCCGCACTCTAGTCTGGTCGATCCAGGGCTTCCGGGCCTGCGGATGTCCCCGGCGAAGATGTTCGAGCACGGCATGGCGCGGGCGGGCTACATCGAAGCACCCCGCGACCGGGACCTGGCCTTCGAGTTCTTGAAGACCGAGTGGCGCACGGTCCAGCACTACGGCGTGGAGATCCGTCGGCGCCGTTATCGCGGCCAGGGCCTGCCGGGGCCGGGCATCCGCAGTCCTTACGACGCGCCGGTGAAGAACGGCTGGCCGTTCCAGGTGGATCCTGACGACATCACCCGGATCTACTTCCGCGATCCGGCCACCGGGTCCTGGCACACGCTGGTCTGGGAGCACGCGCCGTCGGCCGAGATGCCGCTGAGCGAGGACGCGTTGGTGTTCGCCCGCAGATTGGCTGCCTCGTAGTACCGCTTCCCGACGACCGCCTCGCCGTCGCGGATCTGCTTCAGCGGTGGAACCTCGGGCTGGGTACCACGATCGCCGAGCGGCGCATGGCCCTGCGACTCTCGCGCGAGCAGGCCGCCATCGAGCTTCCCGGAGGCGAGAGGAGGCGGTCGTCTCGCTGCCGTCCGTACGCAGGGCCCTTGGCCAGGACGAGGAGGCCGCGCAACCGCAGGAGTCCGAGGCGGTCGCGGACACGCGGGACGACGACGAGGCCGATCTGGAGGACCTCGCCGCAGAAGACGACTTCTACACCGATGCGCTGGAGGACGTGTGAGCGAAGACGGTGTTCCGGGACCTGCCAATCTCGCCCTGTCGCGGAAGGAGGACTTCAAGGTGTTCGCCGAGAGTCCCCGCCGCAGCCGACCCGACCTGCTGACCCGCAAGCAGTTGAAGGCCCTGGCTGCACAGGAGCGGGCGGACTGCGACCGGCAGCGCCGGACGTGGCACGCGAACATCGGACCCGTCAAGACACCGCAACTGGCAGAGCTCCAAGAGGACTTGTGGGACATCGTCGACAGTAACGAGCAGGACGGCGACAAGGCCAAAGGGGCGGTTGCCGTCGACGCGTTCCCGGGGCTCGGCAAGACGACCTCGGTACTGGCCTTCGCCCGCGACTTCCATCGGCGGGAGATCGAGGAGTCGGGATCGTTCACAGGCCAGGGACACGAGAGGATCCCCGTCTGCCGGGTCGGGCTGACCGGGAACACCGGGATGAAGGACCTCAACCGGGCCATGCTGGAGTTCTTCGGTCACCCCGGGCATGGGCGGGGCACCACCGCGCAGTTCGGACGGCGGGTGCTGGACTGCGTGCTGTCGTGTGAAGTCCGCTTGGTGGTCTTGGACGATCTGCACTTCCTAAAGTGGGGGCACAGGAGCGGCATCGAGGTGAGCAACCACCTGAAGAGGATCGCCAACGAGTTCCCGGTGACACTGCTGATGGTGGGGGTCGAGCTCGCGGAGAAGGGCCTGTTCGGCGAAGGCGCGAACGGGCGCGGCACCGCTGGCCCAGACCGGCCGCCGCACCACCCGCCTGGGGCTTCGCCCGTTCACCATCGAGGCGGAGGCCGGGCGCCGAGAGTGGCGGCAGATGCTGCTGGCCCTCGAACAGCGCATCGTGCTCGTGGACAAGCACCCCGGCATGCTCGCGGACGACCTGTCGGACTACCTCTTCGCACGCAGCACCGGGCACATCGGCTCGCTGATGACGCTGATCAACCGTGGCTGCCAGCGGGCGGTCCGCACCGGTGCCGAACGGCTGGACCAGGAGCTGATGGACCAGGTGAGGAACGACGAAGCATCCGAGGCGGCCCGTCTCGAACTCCAGGCCGCACTGGAGAAGAGGAAGCTGACCAGCCGCCCGCGCTCCGGAAACCGACGAGCCGTATGAGGGCGCCGGACCGCACGCTACCGATCCGGTTTCCCCCGCTGCCAGGCGAGGCCTTGGACTCCTGGCTGGAAGCGACAGCCCGGCGGATGGACACCGCACTCGGCGATGTCCTGCTGCACTTGGGCTTCCCCGTGCGCCAGCGGGCCGGAAACCAGCACGACGGCATCCCGGCCGACTGGACGATCTTCCTCGACGAGCGGTCGACCGCTTCCGTCGCGCACGCGACCGGCACAGCACGCAGGCGGTCACCGCAATGACGCTGGCCCACTTCGAGGGAAGGGCTCTGCGGACGGGCGCGGGCGGACGGCTCGTGTCGCGGCATGTCCTCTGGGGCCGCGGACGGGGGTCCCGGTTCTGCCCGGACTGCCTGGAGGACAACGACGGCCGCTGGCCGCTGTCATGGCGGCTCGGGTTCTCCTTCGTCTGCACCCGCCACCGCAGGCTACTGGCCGACTGTTGCCCCGACTGCGAAAGGGTTCCCAGGCAGCGGCCCTGCTCGGGCGGTTCCGTCCCGCAGCCGGCGCTGTGCGGCAACCCGCCGACCCGGCCTGGCGGCCCGGTCACCGCCGGATGCGGGAGTGACCTTCGCCGTGTTGCGACACTCCACCTGCCTCCCGAGCACCCCGTTCTCGCTGCGCAGGACCAAGTGCTGGCCGCTATCGACCACACGACGGCTTCCTTCGGCCCCTATGCAGCTAACCCGCAGCCGACGGTCGCCGTCTTGGCCGACATCAGGGCACTGGGCATCCGGTTCCTGGCAGACCTCCCCGCCCGAGCTCTGGGGAAGTGGCTCCCCGAAGACATCACGGCGGCATATCTCGCCCAGGGGCCCGCGGGTGCCGGGCAGGTGGCAGACCGTCCTGGCTTCATGGCCCCACCGCAGGCCGTAGACACCGCGGTCGCGATCACCTGTGCCCTGAACATCCTGCAGAGGCCCGGAATCCACCCGGCCGGCGAGGCCCTGCGCGGCTTGCTGGAAGCAGTGCGTGACGAGCTCGCGCAGATCTCGGCGACCAGCATTGACGACTGGGGCCGGGGCATCAGCCCGGTGCTGCAGTCCGTGCATCTGGCCGCGCTGGCCCCGTCCCTGAGGCCCAGCGAGTACCTCCGCTACCGCACTACGACCCGGTCGCCGCGACGGCCGACCATGACCACGCAGGCCATTGAGCAACGCTCTAGGAAGGTCCCCACGCTCTTCTGGCCCGCATGGGCGATCTGCCTCGCACCACCCGACGGAATCTACGCACGCACCCTGGCCCCCGTCCTCGCCGCCCTGCTGCTGGCCCCCGACGGCCGTCTCTCCCTGGACCAGGCCGCGGTCCTGGCCGGCGGCGTCACTGACGGCATCGAGATCTCGCGCCTTCTCCAGGAACTCGATGATCTTCCGCAGTGGCCGCACATCGTCACCGCACTGACCCGGCTCACCGACCACCTCGACGCCGACAACATCCCCATCGACTACGACCGGCGCCGAATCCTTGACTACACCGGCCTGCTTCCCCACGACCGCTGGCTGGAGATCTGCCGCCACACGGGAACACCGCCAGGAGCCGACCAACGCGAACGCATGGCCCGCAGCCAGCTCTTCCGCAGACTCAGCGGCCTGCCCGCCGAGGCCGTCCCAGACGACCTGGGCGGGCTCGACAGCCCAGGGTTCCGGGCAGCCTCCATGAGGCGCACCGCACTCCAGACTCCCGAACTCGCCCACGCCCTCCATCAGGAAGCCTTCGACTTCCTGGCCTCGCGTCACATCCACGACGAGCCCGTGACCTGGCAACCGCCCATCGCCTTGCTGGCCGGCCTCTCCCTACCCGGACCGGATCCGGCGCACATCGACCTGCTCCGCCTGCACCAGCTCGTCCGAGAACGCCAGCACCCCGCTCAGCACGCCGCCCAAGTCCTGGGAACAACCGTCGAGGCCGTCCGGCACCTCCTCGACGAACACCCAGCCCCCGCAGCCCCGCTGACGATAAGCATCGCCAGAGCTACTGGCCGCATCCGGTTCCAAGCCCGCCGGGTACTGCCGAAAGAGACCTTCGCCCGTTTCTACCTCGGCGAACACCGCTCGTTGAAGCAGATCGCCGCCCTCACCGGCTTCTCCCGCGGCGTCCTGACCGGCCTCGTCCGTGCATACGGCATCCCCCTCCGCAACGGACCGCAGGACTACAAACGATGTGGCGACGTCGACCGCGCCTGGCTCTTCGAGCAATACGTCCTCCACCAGCGGACCCTGCCCGACCTCGCCCGCGAGAAAGGAATGAGCATCGCGAACATGACCAGGTGGGCACACACCCACGAAATCCCGCTCCGGCCACGCGGTGGGGGAAGCCACAACGCCGCCCTCAGGGTCACCGACACGACCGCCACGCTGCCACCCATCCTGCGGATGGCCCTCACCAGTCCCTACGCGTGGCAACGACTGGACCGCTTTGTGGCAGCCGCCTCCTATCCGACGATGCGCGAGGCCGCCGAAGCCCTCGGGGTCAAGCAATCGGCGCTCGTGACCCAGATCAGCCGCCTAGAACGAGACCTCGGACACCCCCTGTATGAGCGCGCCGAGCGCGGACGCCCGATGAGGCTGATACCGGTTGGCGAGGAGGTCGTCGCCGCAGCTCGGAGGCATCGGCGAGGGACGCCAGCACCTCGTAATGAGGCCTGTCGTACTGGGAAGGCACAATCAGTGCATGTCTGAGACCGTCGTCGACCTTGGAACCGTCAATGTGCCGTCCGGTGTGCTGGTCCTCGGCATGGCCGGGTGGATCGACTACTGGCGGGAATTGGGGCAGCCCCTGTCGGAGCGGGCCAGGACGGCCGCGTCGTCGGGGGGAGGACATCTTCGTGAGTGGTTGTGCGAGGCAGTCGCCATCCCGGCGGATGATGACCGGCCGTTGAAGGTCAGGGCGAGCACCTCACCATCCCCGTTCGATGAGGAGCCGACGATCGCCACCCTGGAGATCAGCCTCGGTCGCACGTGGCCTGAGGCAGCGGACCGGTCGGGACCGGTGCGGATCGGGGACCTGCCCGTCGACCGGTGCGGCATGGTCATCGGCGATGCTGTGGTGTTGGACGCCTGGACGGGGATGAACGACGAGCCGGCCAACGGGCTAGCCGATGTCACCTTTTGGGGCCGGTATGCGGAAGACGCACACGCCGAGTTCGGTGGAGAGCGGATTGCGCAGTACGGCGTCGCCGGACCGTACGGGTGGCTCGACCTCCCGCTGGCCGAGGCAGCCGCGCACGCGGCTGCACTCACCGCTTGGTGCGACCGCCTCCACGGCAGGGGCCTCATGGTCTCGATCGACAAGCACACCGACTACCACCGCTTCCGGCGGGCCGGATGGCACCACCCGCTCCGCGTCGGCGCGATCGATGTTAGCGGCAGCCAGGTGCTCGGCATTGAATGGGACCAAGGCGACCACTCGATGAGACACCACGGTGAGCGAGAAGCTGGCCAGGTCTATCCAGTCACGCTCGAAGCCGACGAGACGGGCGAGATGGTGCTGCGATGGACCATCCCGCCGTACGACTTGAACGACGAGGAGGATTCAGGAGCCAATGTCTGAAGCCTGCACTGCTCGTGGGGCTGAGGGATCCTCAACGGGTGAGTAGACGTTGTTGGGAAAAGGCCGTGACGGTGTCGGGGTGTACTCCCTATCGTCAGAGCATAACCGTCACTGTACGGCGGGAGCTGGTGAGCCCCGCAACCCGGAACGCCTTCCGCTCTCTGGCCACGGACCTGACCATCCGAATCGTGGCTGAGCTATGGGAGGACCACGGGTTCGCGCCTGTACCCCCAGATGAGCTGAAGTACCAGGATTCAGGTGCTCGGCGGACCGAGTTCATGATGTATGCAGAGGGTGTGGACTGGTCTGACCCGACTCACGTTCGGCGTGCCCTCTTGGTTTCGAGGACTTCATCCGTGCATACCGAAACCCGAACGACCATGGCACACCGAAGTGGCTCGTCGACATCAGGATCCGCTTGGAGCGGGACGGCTTCGCTCTCGACAAGGAGAGGAGGATTTCGTGGACCAGCCCGCCGGTGAACTAGGCCGTTGAGGTCGGTAGAGAGGGTATGTCGAGCCCTAGATTTGGCAAGGCTCTATTGCTGCTTTTCTACGCTGGTGCCCACGTTCACTCGTTGGGGGACTCCGTTGCCAGTGGGATACCGCATCGTGGGCAGCCGTTCGCGTGGTCGTCCTGGCAGACGTAGCCGATGGCACCTTGCACGCACCATTCGGCGGCCTCCTCGGACAGCAGGTCGGGCCCGGCATGGAGCAGCCGACGAAATTCCGTGGTGTCCGCAATGTCGGCCGGGCGGTTGGTGAACCACTCGTCGAACCAAGGCTCGTCCTGGTGCATGCGCCAGTGCGCATTCTCCCGGTCGTCGACAGCCGTAAGGAACCGATCGACGATGCGCCCCCAACTCGGTGCTCCGAACCAGCCGTTGTCGAACGCGCAGAAAAATTCGATCAGCGTTCGCAGGCCGAACTCCTTCTCGCGAAGGCGGTACGTTCGACCCCAACCGATCGCGTCCTGTGCCATCTCCGCGAGCTCTTCTCGCGGATCAACCTCGTGCGCCGGGTCGTCAGGGTTGTGGCAGGCCAGCCCGAGTTCGAGCACGGACTGCCCGGTCGGTAGAACCCGAGACGGGTTGACGATCGCGAGACCGACAGCGATCCAGTCGACATGGTCGAACGACAGCATCGAGCGCACGATCCGGGTGGTTGCCGCGTTGATCCTCATCATCGTGCCGTCGTGCAGCGGACTCTTCCCAGCGTGCCAGTTCTCGACGGGTGTGTTGCGCCACAGGGTGAGCGTGATGCGGGTGGCAGCAAGCCACAGCAGTGCGTCGTCGTCAAGGTGCCCGAACCGGTCGGCACACTCATGGGCGCCGTAGCGGATCAACTCTCGCGGGTTCGGCCGCGTGTGGCTGTCAGACCCTTCAGGCACATACTCGTAGTCGCCGGCGTACTCGTCGAGGATCTCGCTCAACTCGGCCGCGCTGTCAGCCTCGCTGTACTCGGAGCCATCCGGCCCTGCGATGGTGTACATGTCATGGTCCCACGAGACATACACGTCGCCCCAGAGCACGACATCATCGCACTCGATGGCGTCATCCGTCACAACCGGCCTGATGATGATCGGCGCAGTACGCCCGTCGGTTCGCTCGTCGTCCTTCTTGGTCGCCCATGGGGTGATGACCCCGAGCGGCTTCGGAAGGAGAGGGCCGACCTTGGTGATGCTGAACGGGTCGTCGTCGTCATCGGTGTCGAACCGGCTGTTGACGAACGCGACCGCCTCGGAGGGCGTGCTGACGATGGACTGGTTACCACTCTCGTTGTCGACCACTCGCCACAACGCGCTGTTCTTCACGATGCTCTCCGATCGCGGTGAGTGCACCCGGGCGGGTACGATGCGCCGGTTCGCTCGGCACTGACTCCGATTATGGGCTGATCAACCCGTCCGTAGTCCCGCAGGCGCTTGTCGGCGACGACGCTCGGGATGTTCGTGTGCAACCTGCGCTGCACTGATCAGCCGAAGTGTCGACTCGCCATATCGTCGGCGGTGCCGGCGACGGCTGGACCGCGCCGGTCGGCAGACCGGCGGTCACTCACGCGATCAGTTGCTCAACTCGAACGATCAGCGCGTCTGACTACCGGAAGCAGCGGCCTGCTGCCGCTTCTCCGATCCCCTCCCATCTCCTCATCAGTCGGTCCACCTCGGCGAGGGTGAAGATCGTCGCACTCCAGCGATGGCTACTGGGGAAGTGAACCTCGGCATTGAAGGACATCGTCAGCCGTATCGAGCGGGCAGTGAAGATGGGTGAGTGGGTGGAACGGATGGTTGCCAATGAAGGTTCGTGACACCCCGGGCCGCGTTGCAGCCTGCTGGACAGCCTGAGGAAAAGACACCGGTCTGAGACAGCCGCCTGCCGACACATCGTGAGACATGTCGGCGTGGTGAGACTCCCCGGCCGAAGCCTTCACCCCTCCGGGTGACGGTGCTTCTGGTCCGGCGTCGCGCCGATCGGCCAGTCATCCGTCGTCAACTGTCGCCCGCATCCCCCGCCAGGCACCGTCCGCGCTTAGACGGCGGTGGCGGGCGGTCAGGGGGAGGCCGAGTGAACCTGGTCCGTTTCGGACTCCCGGAATGTCACCACGGCCGCGCCGTGCTCGTGAGCCCACCCCGTCAGCACGGCGATCGGCTGCGCCAGCGTCCGGCCAAAGTCCGTCAGCACGTAAGCGATCCTCCCGGCCTCGCAGCGGCGGTCGACCAGGCCGTACCCCTGCAACCGACGCAGCGTCTGGGTCAGCACTTTCCGCGAGATTCCGCCGATCAGGTCGACCAACTCGCCGTGCCTGCACGGTTCCCGGCTCAACGCGAACAGCACGACCACCGCCCACTTGTCGGCGATGATCTCGATCGCCAGCCGAGCCGGGCAGTCGGCGAGGAAGACGCTGCCGGAGTACTCACGGATGCCCCGACGGTAGCCCGCCGCCAGGAACCCGGAGGTACCTACCGCCTCACCAGCGTCCACGGCGGAAGCTACCGAACGGGGGAACCGCATGAGGGCAGAGATCCGATGGCCGGGCGGGCGGAAGGTCGTTGCGCTGGTCACCGTCGCGTTGGAGCTGTGGTCACCGGGGCACTGGCCCGCCTACGCGCCGATGGCCGCGGTGTGGCCGCTGTCCGGCGTCGACGACACGCACAGCGCCTCCTGGGCGGACCACGGCGTCACCACCGGCATCGGGCGGCTGCTCGACGTCCTCGGCGACCTGCCCGCCACCGTCGGCGTCAACGGACTGGTGGCCGAGCGGCACCCCGAGACCGTCATGGCCGCGCACGAGGCGGGTCACGAGATCGCCGCACACTCCTGGACCCAGGAGGTGGTGCCCGCGCTGCTCGACGTCGACGCCGAGCGGGCCAACATCCGTCGCTGCACCGACATCCTTCGTCACGTGTCGTCGAACGCCGCCCGCTACCCCCAGCCCAACGGCTTCCCCTACGCCGCGGCCAAGGCCGCCCTCAACGCCTACAGCAAGAGCCTCGCACCCGCCTGCGGACCCCACGGCGTGCGCGTCACCGCGGTCATGCCCGGACTCATCGAGACCGACGCGGCGGAAGCAATCCTGCGCAAGGCGGCGGCGGACAGCGGCCGCGACCCGGACGCCCTCCGCAAGGAGCTGCACCAGCGCCTCGCCGCCCCGCTCGGCCGCCCCGGACGGCCCGAAGAAGCCGCGGAGCTGATCGCCTTCCTCGCTTCCCCCCGCGCCTCCTACCTCACCGGCATCACCGTTTCGGTCGACGGAGGCATGCTCCCCACTCTCTGACGGCTCGCGTGAATCTCCTCGGACGCCAGCTTCGTCTCCCGCGCACTGGGAGCCGATGACGGACGGCGTCGGCGGTCCGCCACAGCTCAGGAACCGGGAGCGCGCTCGTGTCCGCCGGACCTTCGATGCGGTGGCCGCCTCGGGCGGAGGGCTTTCCCTGCTTCACGCGTGCGGGGAAAGCTGCTCGACGCGGGTGTGCGGATCGGATGGACTGGGGGCATGACGACACCTGAGGATGATCTGCTCCCCGGCACGCGCCGGGCCCTTCGGCACCGCATCGCCGTGGCCCAGTCCGAGGGGCGGGCGCCGTCCCTCGCCGCAGCGGTGGTCCGTGGCGGCCGGGCCGTCTGGCACGGTGCGCGGACGTCGGTGGACGGTCACGCGCCGGACGAGGACACGCAGTACCGCATCGGCTCGATCACCAAGACCTTCACCGCCGTGCTCGTCATGCGGCTACGCGATGAGGGCGTGCTCGATCTCGGCGACCCCCTGGAGAAGCATCTGCCGGGCACCGGCGCGGGAGAGGCCACGATCGCCGACCTGCTGGCGCACACCGGCGGTCTGGCCGCGGAGTCGCCCGCGCCCTGGTGGGAGCGCACCCCCGGGACCCTGCGCCCCGAACTCTCCGACGTCCTGGGGGAGAAGCCGCTACGGCATCCGGTCGGCCGTCGCTTCCACTACTCCAATCCCGGCTATACCGTGCTGGGCGCTCTGGTCGAGAGGCTGCGCGGCGCCGCGTGGGAGGCCGTTCTCCAGCAAGAAGTGCTCGAACCTCTGCGGCTGACGCGGACCGGCACGCGGCCCCGAGCCCCCCACGCCGGCGGCTGGGCGGTGCACCCCTGGGCCGACGTGCTGCTGCCCGAGCCGGCCGAGGACCTCGGCCGGATGGCGCCCGCGGGGCAACTGTGGTCCACGACCGGGGACCTGGCCCGGTTCGCGGCCTTCCTCACCGAGGGGGACGACCGCGTGCTCAGCGCCGGTTCACTGCGGGAGATGCGGACTCCGGCGGCCCCGCAGGAGCCGGCGGACGTGGCGGCGGGGTACGCCTACGGTCTGGGCCTGGAGCTGCGCCGCTCGGGCGAACGACTGCTGGTGGGCCACGGCGGGTCGCTGCCGGGTTTCGTCGCCTCCCTCACCCTCGCCGTGGACGACGACGTGGCCGCCGTCGTGCTGGCCAACTGCACCTCCGGCGTGCCGGTGGCAGCGGTGGGCGCCGATCTCGTGCGGATCGTCGCCGACGCCGAACCGCGGATTCCGGAGCCCTGGCGGCCGCTGCGGGAGGTCGATCCGTCGGTGCTGGAGCTGGCCGGACCGTGGTACTGGGGCACGCAGGGCTTCGGTCTGCGGCTGACCGCCGACGGGTTCGCGTCCCTGGAGCCGCTGTCCGGCTCCGGTCGGCGTTCACGGTTCCGGCCGAACGGCGACGGCACCTGGACGGGGCTGGAGGGGTACTACGCCGGAGAGCTGCTGCGGCCCGTGCGGCGGGACGACGGCTCCGTGGACCACCTCGACCTCGGATCGTTCGTGTTCACGCGGCAGCCGTACGACGAGCAGTCCGCGGTGCCCGGCGGCGTGGATCAGGAGGGCTGGCGGGGGATCGAGCGGCGGCCGTAGGTCCCTGCCCGTTCCGGGAGGCGACGACATCGCCCCGCCGAGGGGGGCTGTTTCACGTGAAACAGCCCCCGGCGACGGTCATGAGGCCCGGCGTACGCAGCGTGCGCCCTAGTCCCTCGGCGCGTGAGCCCGAGTCTCAGAGACTCAGCTTGAAGCCCACGTGGGACGCCTCGAAGCCGAGTCTTTCGTAAAAGCGGTGGGCGTCGGTGCGGGAGGCGTCCGAGGTGAGCTGCACCAGGCCGCACCCTTGACGCCGGGACTCGTCGACGGCCCACTCGATGAGCTGCGTGCCCAGTCCGCTGCCCCGCTCGTCGGCGTGGACGCGGACGGCTTCGACGATCGAACGGGTGGCGCCGCGCCGGGACAGACCCGGGATGATCGTGAGCTGAAGCGTTCCGATGACCCGGTCGGCGCGCACCGCCACCATGAGGTGCTGGTTCGGGTCCGCGGCGAGCCGTTCCAGCGCGGCCAGGTACGGGGTCAGGTCGTCCGGCGACTCGCGCTGCGCCCCCAGCGGGTCGTCCGCCAGCATGGCGACGATGGCCGGGACGTCGTCGGCCTCGGCCGGGCGTATGTCAAGCTCTCCCATTCCCGCACCCTATCGAGGACGCCTGCCCCGCCGGATCACGCCGGGACGGGCGCGTGCAGCGACTCGACGGCCCAGACCAGCGGTACCAGCTTAGGGTTCTCGGCGGCGACGTCGGGAGCCTCGCGCAGGGCGGCGTCGGGAGCTGCGGCGCCGGAGCAGGACCACGCCTTCGGCGTCACCGCGGTGGTAGCGCTCGTGTGACGCTCACCCCGCCGCGACGGTCAGCGGAGCGAACCGGCGGCGCCAGTCACCGGGAAGCTCCGCGATGCCCTGGGTCATGACCGCGTTGTGGGCGACGGAGGCCAGTCCGCGCCGCTTCAGCCAGTCCAGCAGCTCCTCGTGCCGTACGTCGACGTCGGTGCGCAGGGCGCGGTCGGTGCGGGCGGCGAGGTCGGTGACGAGGGCCTTGGCCGTCTCGGTGTCCCGGGCGATGAGAGGGCCCACCACGTGGGTGTCCATGTTCGGCCAAGCCGCCGCGTACCCGGTGATCCCCTCGGCGTCCTCGGCGACCCGTACCTGGTCCGCGAACGCGGGCAGCCGGACGAGGAGCAAGGTGCGATCGGCGCCGAACACCTCCTCGTCGAGCCGGAGGATGGCGGGGAGGTCTTCCGAGGTGGCCGCCCGTGTGGCGACGGAGGACGGAGATCCCTCCGGGGTGAAGCGGCCCCGAACCATCTCCGCCCGGCCGACGGTCTCGAATCCGAGTTCCTCGTAGAGCGGGCGCCCGTACGCAGTGGCGTGCAGCGTCAGCGGAGTGGTCCCCATCGCTGCGGTGACGTGGCGCATCAAACGGCGGCCGACGCCGCGGCGGGCGTGGCGTTCGGCGACCAGGACCATGCCGATGGCGCCGAGGTCGGGTCGGTCCTGGGGTCCGTACGCGGTGACGACGCAGGCGGCGACGAGGCCGCCGTCGGGGTCGTCGATGCCGTATCCCGTCCCGGAGGCGAGCAGGAGGCCCCACTTGTGCTCCTCGCGCGGCCACCCCCGGTCCTCGGACAAGTCGGCGCATGCGGTGAGGTCGCCGGTCGTCAGGCGACGGATGGGCAGAGCGGCGGGGAGATCGGCACGCCGGTCAGGTTGGCCGCCAGCCGCCGCCCGCGTCCACTGCTTTTGGCAGCCGCGCACGCCCTTCCGGCCCGGCAGGGCAGCGCTTCCGTCCCTTGAGGCGGGCCGCTGGAGCGTTTCCGTCCCCTGGGTCGGGCCGCTGGAGCGCCGTGGGCTCAGCCACCCGGCGTTTCACGTGAAACGCCGGGCCCGTCAGCCGAGGTCGGGCGCGTGCAGGGCGCGGACGCCCTCGATATTGCCGTCCAAGAAGTGCCGCAGCGACAACGGGACGAGGTGCACGGAGGCGATGCCGACCCGGGTGAACGGGACTCGTACGATCTCGTACTCGCCAGCGGGCGCCTCCACCTCGGGGCCGTGCCGCTGGGACAAGTCCATCGACTCCAGGCGGCACACGAAGAAGTGCTGCACCTTCACGCCGGTCGCGCCGCCGTCCTCGCCGATGTGCTCCACGGTGTCGACGAAGCAGGGCACCACGTCGGTGATCTTGGCGCCGAGTTCCTCGTGCACCTCGCGATGGAGGGCGTCGGCCACGGTGGTGTCCTCCGGCTCGACTCCGCCTCCGGGAGTGACCCAGTAGGGGTCGACGCCGGGCTTAGTGCGCTTGATCAGGATCAGGTCGTCGCCGTCGAGGAGAACGGCTCGTGCGGTGCGCTTGACCACGGGTCGGACGGTCATGGGAGAAATGTGGCCCAGCCTGTTCCACGTGAAACATCGCGAAACGTCGTCATCTCAGCGCTCTGGGTGACATCCCCTCTCCCGGAGCCTCAACTCCAGTCAGCGCTCGCACGCAACAGCCACTCATGCGCGCGGGCCACGTGCGGCAGCGCCAGCGTGCCGGTGCGCACCACCAGGAAATAAGTGCGCAGGGGCGGCACCGCCGGTTCGTGCAGGGCCACCACGTCTCCCCGGGCTACGGCGGAGGCGCACAGGTAGCGGGGCAGCACCGCCAGCCCCGCTCCCGCGGCCGCGCAGGCGAGGACCGCACGCAGATCAGGGGCGATCACGGCGCCGGACACGGTCGGCCGGCACTCGAAGACGGAGGCCCAGTAGCGGGAGACGAAGGGCAGCGACTCGTGGACCTCGACCAGAGGAACGCCCGCCAGCGCGGTGACGCCCCGGGGGCCCGCCTGCACCGGGCCGATCGCGTCGGCCCAGTGAGGAGCGGCGGCCAGGACGTGCTCCTCGTCGCACAGCGGAGCTACCGAGAACAGCGCGCCGCGCGGCCGGGCCGTGGTGATGGCCAGATCGTGATGCCCGGCGGACAGGCCCTCCAGCACCTCTTCGGTGGTGCCGAAGGCGGCGCGAACGGCGAAATCGTGCCCGGGGTCCCTGGTCAGTCGGGTCAGCGCGGGCAGCGCCCGTTCCGCGGTGAACTCGGGCGGTCCGGCCAGGTGCAGCGTCCGGAAGGCTTCGTCGTCGAGTCCCGCCTCGGCGATCTCCACCAGGGCGTCCAGATGCGGGGCGGCCTTGTGGGCGAGTTCCTCGCCGATGGAGGTCGGGGTCACGCCGCGTGCCTGGCGCAGGAACAGGGGTCGGCCGAGCTGTCGCTCCAGCGTGCGGATCTGGGAGGTGACGGCCGGCTGGGAGAGGCCCAGCAGAGCCGCCGCCCTGGTGAAGGAACCCGCCCGGTGCACGGTGACGAATGTGCGCAGCAACGCCAGGTCCACGCTCGCCCTCCCCTCGCGGCCCTCTTCTGCCCGGCCCCCCGGCAGCGCCCCACCATAAATATGGCGATAGGTCTCTGTCGCTACTGTGATTGGACACTGACAGGCAGTCAACTAGCCTGGTGCGCGCGGTTCTTGGCTCGCGGAACCGAAGGCGGTCCGAGCCACGAGGGGGGAGGCTCGGACCGCCGTCCTGCCGAGCGGTCGGCCTGGGGGAGGCGACCCGGGGGCCGGTCCGGGCGGCGCCGGTCAGCAGGCCGACGCGTCCAGCGCGCGCAGCACGTCCGCCACCAGGTCAGCGGGGTCCTCGGCGCCGACGGACATCCGCACGAAGCCTTCCGGCACCGCGTCCCCGCCCCAGCGGCCGCGCCGCTCCGCTGTGGAGCGCACCCCGCCGAAGCTCGTCGCGTCGTCCACGAGGCGCAGGGTGCCGAGGAAGCCGTCGGCCCGCTCGCGCGTGGGCAGCGTGAAGGAGACCACGCACCCGTAACGCCGCATCTGCCGGGAGGCGATCGGGTGCGAGGGGTCGTCGGGCAGTCCCGGGTAGCGCAGGCCGGTGACGTCGGCGCGTCCGCGCAGCGCCTCGGCGAGGGCCAGCGCGGTGGCGTTCTGCCGGTCGACGCGGAGCTGGAGCGTGGCGATCGAACGGTGCGCGAGCCATGCCTCCATCGGTCCGGGAATCGCCCCCACGATCTTGCGCCAGCGGCGCACGGCCGCCATGGCCCCGGCGTCCCGGCCGGCGACGTAGCCCAGCAGGAGGTCGCCGTGCCCGGTGAGCTGCTTGGTGCCGCTGGCCACCGAGAAGTCCGCGCCCAGCTCCAGGGGGCGCTGCCCCAGCGGCGTCGCCAGAGTGTTGTCGACGGCGACCAGGGCGCCGCGCGCGTGTGCGGCCTGTGCCAGGCGCCGGATGTCGCACACGTCGAGCCCGGGGTTCGACGGGGACTCGATCCACAGCAGCCGGGCGCCGTCCAGCACGTCGAGCTGGGCGTCCCCGCCGGTCGGGGCGGTGCGCACCTCGATGCCGTACGCCTCCAGTTGGTCGCGCACCAGGGGCAGCGCCTGGTAGCCGTCGCTGGGCAGGACCACCGCGTCCCCGGTGCGGAGCTGGGAGAACAGCACCGAGGAGACGGCGGCCATGCCGGAGGCGAACACCAGTGTCTCGGCCCCGTCCCGCCCGGGGGCTTCGAGTTCGCCGATGGCGCGCTCCAGCAGCGTCCAGGTCGGGTTCTCGTCGCGGCCGTAGGCGTACGGGCCCGTCGGGTCGCCGGGCAGGTGGAAGTGGGCGGCGAACACCGGGCCGGGCAGCGTCGGTTCGTGCTTCACCGGTTCGGGCAGCCCGGCCCGGACCGCGCGCGTGCCGTCGCCGGCCGGAGGCGCCGACCGTGCCGTCGCCGCCGGTGCGCCGGGGGCGCCGTTCTCAGCGGAGTCGTTCATGCCGCCCCGTCCCTTCTCGTGCTCGGGCGCCGCGGCCGTCGGGCCGGGCTCGCTGCCCCCACCCTCTCAGGACGCCTCGTGGAGCCGGTCCGCCCCTCCCCGGGGACGCCGGCCCGAGAAGGGCGGCCAGCCGCGGCGCTCAGTCCTCGTCCGGCAGGACCATGTTCAGCGCCCAGGAGACGACCGAGACGATCAGGCCGCCGAGGACGGCGGTCCAGAAGCCCTCGACGTGGAAGCTGAGGTGCAGCTTGCCGCACACCCACGAAGTGAGGAGCAGCATGAGCGCGTTGACGACGAGCGTGATCAGGCCGAGCGTCAGGACGAACAGCGGGAAGGTCATCACCTTCACGACCGGCTTCACCAGCAGGTTCACCAGCCCGAACACCAGGGCCACCACGATGAGCGTGCCGACCTTCCGAGCGGTGCCGCCGCCGGTCAGGGTGATCTTGTCGAGCAGCCAGACGGCGACCGCCAGAGCGCCCGCGTTGGCGAGCGTCTTGACTACGAAATTCATCATGTGTCTGATCGTGGCAGAAAGAGATCGACTACGAATGCGGGCGAGGACGATGAAGGCATTCCGGCTGGACGAACTGGAGGCTGAGCGCGCCGCCCACCAGGGCGCGTATCTCCAGTTCCTGCGCGAGCGCAACATGTCGGTCGGCTTGTACGCCCTGGACGCGGGCGAGCGCGATCCGCAGCAGCCGCACCGCGAGGACGAGGTGTACGTCGTCGTCAGCGGCCGCGCCTCGATCACGGTCGGCGCGGAGACGACCGAGGTGGCGCGGGGCAGCGTGGTGTACGTGCCGGCCGGCGTCGCCCACCGGTTCCACCACATCAGCGAGGATCTGAGGGTCCTGGTGGTCTTCTCTCCGCCGGAAGCCTGATGCGCCGTCTCGGGGTTCCCTAGGGGAACGATCAGGGGAGGACAAGGGATGCGGGACCCCCGTCGGAGCCGTTGCCGGCCCTAGCATCGACTTCAGGAAATCGACAGCGCCCGCCGCCGAGAAGCGCGGGCGGTCGACGGGATCCGGCGCTGGGCCGGCGGAGAGATGGGGATGAGGGGCATGCGAGAGGTCGTCGCGAGTCTGCCGTGGTGGGTGAAGTGGATCGCGGTGCCGGTCATCGCCCTGGTCGTCTTCGGCGGCCTGATAGCGAGCGTGCTGCACTTCGTGATCTACCTGCTGTTCAAGCTGCTGGTCTTCGTGGCCCTGGTGGGCGCCGTGATCTACGTCGCGCGGAAGTTCACGGCGGGTTCGTCCTCGCGCGACTGGTGACCGCCGGGCGGACCGGCGGCCGGTGACGCGGAACGCCGGTTCCCTCGGTGGGGGGAACATTCCCGGCCGGGCCGTCCCTGAGCGGCAGCGGACGGATAAGGTCCGGGAATCGACGCGGGGGCAGGCCCCCGCGGGCAGCGTTTCCCCACCCGTGTCCCCCGCACGGGCTGCCCCCTCGTGCTCCGGGAGTGACCCTTGGCCACGGTTGACACCGCACCCGCCCCCGCCGTATCGCACGCGCCACCGGCGCCCCGGGCGCCGGTTCCGGCGCCGTCTGCGTCGCTGCCCGCGCAGCCGCGCTCCAGACGCCCGCTGGGGCAGTCCCGCCCCGCGGTCCGGGAGCAGCGGCCCGCACCGGCCCCGCAGACCCTCATCGGCTCGGTGCAGCGGGCCATGCGCCTGCTGGAGACCGTGGCGGAGCACGCGTACGGGGTGCCGGCCAAGCAGCTCGCCCGCGAGACCGGCCTCGCCCTGCCCACCGCCTACCACCTGCTGCGCACCCTGGTGCACGAGGGCTACCTGCACCGGGACCAGGGGCTGTTCTTCCTCGGGAAGGCGGCCGAGCGGCTGAGCAGCGGCGGAGCAGAGCAGAAACGTCGCGCCACGATCGCCGAGACGCTGGCGCACTGGCGTGATGCGATCGGAGCGCCGGTGTACTACGCGAGGTACCGGGAGGGCGAGATCGAAGTCATGCACGTCTCCGGCAGCCCGGCCGCCCCGGCCGCCGAGGAGTGGGCCGACTTCCGGGAGACCGGACACGCCCATGCCGTCGGGCAGTGCCTGCTGTCCCAACTCGACGACGGCGCGCGCCGCGACCATCTGGACCGGTACCCGGTGCGGCCGATCACCCCGCACACGGTCCGTGACGAGCGGGGTCTGCTGCGGCGGCTGGAGGGGATGCCGCGGATGCAGCCGGTGACGGAGCGGCAGGAGTACGCGCCGGGAACGGTCTGCGCGGCCGTCCCCATCACCGTCGGCGCCACGGCGGCGACGGTGGCGCTCTCGCTCCCCGCCCACCAGGCCGAACGGCTGATGCCCGCGGCCCGCCAACTCCAGTACGAGGTGGGGCGGCGGGTGGGCGCCCTCGCGCTCGCTATCAGTATCTGAAAAATCACTCCTTGTGGTCTGTCGTGCACTTTCTGCAAGATATCGCCAGTGTCATAGGGATGTCTCCCGGCCAGTCGACGGCAGATGACGGGGTAGCGATGCGTGAGTCCGTACAGGCAGAGGTCATGATGAGCTTTCTCGTCTCCGAGGAGCTCTCGTTCCGCATCCCGGTGGAGCTGCGGTACGAGACCTGTGATCCCTATGCCGTGCGGCTGACGTTCCATCTGCCCGGGGACGCCCCGGTGACCTGGGCCTTCGGCAGGGAACTGCTGATCGACGGGGTGGGCGCGCCGTGCGGGGAGGGCGATGTGCGGATCTCTCCCGCCGCCGCCGACTCGCTGAGCGAGGTGCTGATCCGCCTTCAGGTCGGCGCCGAGCGGGCGCTGTTCCGCTCCTCCACGGCCCCGCTGGTGGCTTTCCTCGACCGGACGGACAAGCTGGTGCCGTTGGGCCAGGAGGGTGCTCTCGACGACTTCGACGCCCATCTCGACGAGGCCCTGTACCGCATCCTGGCCGAGGAGCAGAGCGCGGGCTGAAGCGTTTCTGCAACGCCGCGCATGCAGTGGCGTAACGCTCCTCCACGGACGCCCTCACGGCGCGCTCCGGTGCTCCGTCGGCGGACGGGGCGCCCAGGAGTCCGCACCGGCCGCCGGGTCAGCGCCGTCGGCGCCCAGCGGTCCGCGCTCTCCGGCCGGTCAGCGCTTGCGGCGCCTGCCCCGCCCCCCGCGCGCGGGCGCCGGCGCACCGGCCGCGACGCGGCCGGGGGCGTTCGCCGGCGCCGTGCGGTCGGCCGAGACCACGAGCGCCGCGAGGGCGGTGGTGACGGGCACCGAGGCGACCAGGCCGATCGAGCCGACCAGCGTGCGGACGATCTCCTCGGCCACCAGCTCGCTGTTGGCGACGGCGCCCACGCTGCTCTGCGCGATGGAGAAGAGCAGCAGCAGCGGAAGCGCGGCCCCCGCGTAGGCGAGGACGAGGGTGTTGACGACGGAGGCGATGTGGTCGCGGCCGATGCGGATGCCCGCCCGGTACAGTCCGCGCCAGCCCATCGCGGGGTTGGCCTCGTGCAGTTCCCAGACCGCCGACGTCTGCGTCACCGTGACGTCGTCGAGGACGCCGAGCGAGCCGATGATGACCCCGGCCAGCAGCAGACCGCTCATGTCGATCGACGGGTACAGGCCGTGGATCAGACCGGTGTTGTCGTCGGTGTTGCCGGTGAGCGCCGCCCAGCCGATGAACAGCGAGCCCAGGACGCCGATCAGCACCAGGGAGATGAGCGTGCCGAGCACGGCCACGGACGTGCGCGCGGACAGGCCGTGACACATGTAGAGCGCGATCAGCATGATGGCGCTGGCCCCCACCACCGCGACGACCAGCGGATTCGAGCCCTGAAGGACCGCCGGGAGGACGAACAGGTTCAGCACCAGGAAGCTGACGGCCAGCGCGACCAGCGCCATCACGCCCCGCATGCGCCCGACGACGACCACGGCGAGCGCGAACACACCGGCCAGCAGCGCCATGGGGAAACGCCGGTCGACGTCGGTGACCGAGTACTGGAGCTCCTTCGGCGCGGAGGGCTCGTAGGCGACCACGACCTTCTCGCCCTGGTGCAGTTGCCGCGGCTGGTCCGGCTGCACGATCTCGGTGAAGGTGCGCCCCGTGTCCTTGCCGGTACTGACGCGGATCGTGGCCTTCTTGCAGACCTTCGACGCCTGCGCCTGCGCGGACGCGCCCCCGGCCGTGGACGCGCCCCCGGTCGGAGCGCCGCCGGAGGCGTTCACCGACGCGCAGCTCACCTTCACCACCTGGGCGACGGTGGCCTGCTGCGTCTGCCGGTCGAAGCCGACGCCGGTGCGGTGGTGCGAGGGGGCGCCGCCGGGCCAGAGCACGACGAGACCGGCTGCCACCGCGGCGGCGAACGGGATCAGGATCGCGGCGATGACCCTGCGCAGATGCCGGGAGACCGGAGCGGCCGGGCCATGGCTGTGGCTGTGCCCGTGCCCGTCGCCGTGCCCGTGGCTCTGGCCGGGCCGGTGACCGGAGTCATGCCCGGAGCCGTGACTTGGCGCCTGCGCCTGCGCCTGCTCCCTGCTGTGCGAGGACGCGTGCTCGTCGCCAGGACGGTGGCTGTACTCGTCGCCGGGACGGTGGCCGTGCCCGGCGCCGCGTCCGCGGGACGGCTCGGGCAGTGGCTGAGGGTACTGCTGGGGCGTGGTCACGGGCGGATCCTCCCAAGAGCGGCGGGCGCCCACTGTTCTTCGCGCCATACATGACGCTAGCGTGGAGACGCCTTTGCACACGCGGGAGCTCGGAGCACCGGGCTGAGAGGGCGCTGACCTTCGCCAACGCGATGTTTCACGTGGAACGTTAGCCGTTCCCCGCGAGACGTCGACGGACGGGAATCGCTGCGCCGACCGCCGAACCTGTTACCGGGTAATGCCGGCGTAGGGAGTAGGTCTCATGACCAACGAGGACGCACGCACGCCTGCCTCCACGCAGACGTCCAACGATGAGGAGCAGAGCGCCCCGCACGGGCGGGCCGGGAGGTCCGTCGGCTGGCACAAGGCGTACGCCGAGGGCTCGCGCCCCGACCTGCGGGTGCCGGTCCGTCAGGTGCACCTGACCAACGGGAAGTCGGTCACGCTGTACGACACCTCGGGCCCGTACACCGATCCGCTCGTCGACACCGACGTCCGCAGGGGCCTGGCGCCGCTGCGGGAGAGCTGGATCACCGCCCGCGGCGACACCGAGGAGTACGCGGGCCGTCCCGTCCGCCCCGAGGACGACGGGATCAAGCACACCTCTCCGCGCGGCGGGCTGCGCAATCTCGACGCGGTCTTCCCGGGCCGTCCGCGCCAGCCCCGCCGGAGCCGCGACGGCCGAGCGGTCACACAGCTCGCCTACGCCCGACGCGGGGAGATCACACCGGAGATGGAGTTCGTCGCGCTCCGGGAGAACGTGGCGCCCGACGTCGTCCGCGAGGAGATCGCCGCGGGCCGCGCCGTCCTGCCGGCCAACGTCAACCACCCGGAGATCGAGCCGATGATCATCGGCAAGCGGTTCCTGGTGAAGGTCAACGCCAACATCGGCAATTCGGCGGTGACGTCCTCCATCGAGGAGGAGGTCGAGAAGATGACCTGGGCGACCCGCTGGGGCGCCGACACGGTCATGGACCTGTCCACCGGCCGCAACATCCACACCACCCGCGAGTGGGTGCTGCGCAACTCCCCCGTGCCGATCGGCACGGTCCCGCTCTACCAGGCCCTGGAGAAGGTCGACGGCCGGGCCGAGGAACTGACCTGGGAGATCTACAAGGACACGGTCGTCGAGCAGGCCGAGCAGGGCGTGGACTACATGACGGTGCACGCCGGTGTGCGCCTGGCGTACGTGCCGCTCACCGCGCACCGCAAGACCGGCATCGTCTCGCGCGGCGGCTCGATCATGGCCGCCTGGTGCCTGGCGCACCACCAGGAGTCGTTCCTCTACGAGCACTTCGAGGAACTGTGCGAGATCCTCGCGGCCTACGACGTCACGTACTCCCTCGGGGACGGTCTGCGGCCGGGCTCGATCGCCGACGCCAACGACGAGGCGCAGTTCGCGGAGTTGCGCACACTCGGGGAACTCAACGCCGTCGCCAGGCGTTTCCACGTACAGACGATGATCGAGGGTCCGGGCCATGTCCCGATGCACAAGATCAAGGAGAACATCGACCTTCAGCAGGAGATCTGCGATGAAGCCCCGTTCTATACGCTCGGCCCGCTGACCACGGACGTCGCGCCCGCGTACGACCACATCACCTCCGGCATCGGCGCCGCGATGATCGCCTGGTGGGGCACGGCCATGCTCTGCTACGTGACGCCCAAGGAGCACCTGGGTCTGCCCGACCGCGACGACGTCAAGACCGGCGTCATCACCTACAAGATCGCGGCGCACGCGGCAGACCTGGCCAAGGGCCACCCGGGCGCGCAGGAGTGGGACGACGCGCTGTCCGACGCCCGTTTCGAGTTCCGGTGGGAGGACCAGTTCAACCTGGCCCTCGACCCGGACACGGCACGGGAGTTCCACGACGAGACGCTTCCGGCGGAACCCGCCAAGACGGCCCACTTCTGCTCCATGTGCGGGCCGAAGTTCTGCTCGATGAAGATCAGCCAGGACATCGCGGAGCGGTTCGGCGGCGACGCGGGGAAGGGGGCCACGGCCGAGGAGGTCGCGGAGGGGATGCTGCGGAAGTCGAAGGAGTTCGCGGAGGCGGGGAACCGGGTCTACCTGCCGATCACGGAGTGAGGGCGTGGCGAGGGCGGCGCCGATGCGCTGCCCTCGTGCGTCGGCGCGTCACGCCGGGCTGAAGCGCTCCTGGTTCTGGGCCTCCGGCGCGGGGCTCCGACGGCTTTCTGCGGGGGCGGGAGGCCGTGGGATCGGTTGTGCCCGGCGCGCCGCCGTCCGACGTGCCCACCGTCAGGAGCAGCGCCGGGGACAGCGCACAGCCGAGGACCCACCCAGGGCGCCGCCTCACGAGGAGACCTCGCCGTCCTCTCGGCCGGTCTCCGAGGCGGTTCGGCGCGTGTCCGTCCCCAGGTCTCCCACACCCTCCTGAGCGAGACGTGGGGGAGCCGCGGCGATGACGTCCGGCTGCTCGTCGTCGCTCAGGCCGACTCGCCGCCTGGGCTTCCTTCGGTTCGCCGCCTGGACCTCGTTCGGATCGCAGCTCGGATCGCGCTCGTACCGCCGCCAGGATCGCGGGACCGGACCGGACCGCGGGACGGGGCCGCCGCCGGGCGGCGCGGCGGCTCGCGCCGCCCACCACGGGCGCGACCGGCGCGGCTTCCCGTGCCGTCTCGGGTGCCGGTCACTTCGGGCGTTGCTCGGGTCCGCCGAACTCCGGGCTGGTGAAGTCGGGGCTGGTGAAGCTCGGACGGGCGTGGGAGGCGCCGTCGTCGGGGCTGCTGAACCCGGGCGCGTCGTAGCCGAGGTGCGGGATGCGGCCGCTCGGCTCCGCGGGCTCGGTGCGGCGCAGCGCGGCCCGGTCGGGGGCGGCCAGGGCCTCGCGGAAGAACGGCAGGATGCCGCGTTCGAGCAGTGCCTTGTGCCAGGCGTCCCGCGTCCGGGTCAGCTCCGCGTTGAGGGCGCCGTAGCGGCCGGTCTCCGGCGAGGGGCGGTTGCGCAGGGCGGTGAGCAGCAGTCCCGTGCCCGCGACCAGGATCGCCGCGGCGGTCACCACGCCGAACACCCAGCCCGCGGTGACCATGGTCTGGCCGAAGGCGCGCGCCGGGTTCAGCATCTTCAGCAGGTACCCGACGAGCAGGAAGAGGGCCGCCGCGATGCCGGCGAGGACGGGGGCGAGGACCGCGACGACGGCCCCGGCGCCCGCGCCGGCGGTCCCGGTGACCTCTCCCACGGCGGCGGCGAGCCCGGACACGGCGCCGCCCGTCTCGCCGGCTTCCTGCCCCCCGATGCCGGGCTCGCCGGACTCGGGTTCGCGGACGGCGGGCGGTGCCGGGCGGCGCATCTCCTGGCGGACCGCGACGTAGCGGTGGTACTCGGTCGCCGCCGACGCGGTGATCAGGGCGGTGGCGTTGAGCGCCATGGTGCGAAGCTGCTCGGCGCTGAGCCGCTGTCCCACCGCGGCGAGTTCCGGGCGCAGTGGGGCGGAGCGCAGCGCCTCATCGAGGATCCGCTCGTAATCCTGGCGGTCCTCGCTCATCAGGTGCTGCGGAACGCTGTTCATGTGCATCCCCCGATGCTCCGTAGGGCTGGGGGCTCGCATGGCGGCGAGCCGTCGGGCAGAAACGGAGGGGAGTCTGCTACGGATACGCCGATGGTAGAGCCGCGACGGCGCGCGGTGACAGGGGGTTTCCACAAATTGCGGGCCGATCGGCGCGGGCGCCCGGCGCCGCCGTCGGTGGACCGAACGGTCAGGCTTCCAGCGGCAGTTGCCGGACCAGCAGCTTTCCGGACATGGTCACGCCGCCGTCCATCGCGATGGCCAGCCCGTCCGCGTAGACGTGCGGTCCCTCGACCACGGGGCCCGCGCTGTCGTCGCCGTCCTCGGAGCCCACTTCGCCCAGCAGGTAGGGAATCGGGCTGTGGCCGTGAACGACACGGGCGCCGCCGTACGTATCCAGCAGGGAGCGCACGGCGTCGGCGCCGCCCTCGTCGCGGAAGGAGAAGCGCTTGGTGAACTTGCGGAACAGATCCCAGCACTCGTCCGCGTCGTTGCGGGTGAGCGTTTCGCGGACGGTGTCGTTGACGGCCTCGATCGAGTCGCCGTAGTCGAGGTAGGCGGTGGTGTCGGAGTGCAGGAGCAGGTAGCCGTCCACCTCCTCGACCGCGTCGAGGCGGGCCATCCACTGGAGATGGTGGTCCTGGAGGCGTTCCATGTCGGCCTTCTGGCCGCCGTTCAGCAGCCAGGCCGCCTGGAAGGTGGCGGTGCCCGCGCCGGAGTTGACCGGCGTGTCGCCGAACCGCCTGGCCCCCAGGAGCAGCAGTTCGTGATTGCCCATCAGGGCCTTGCAGTAGCCGCCGGCCGCGGCGGCCTCGGCGGACAGCCGCATCACGAGGTCGATGACGCCGATGCCGTCCGGGCCGCGGTCGGTGAAGTCGCCGAGGAACCACAGCCGGGCGGGGCCCGCGCACCACTGGCCGGCGGCGTCGATCAGGCCCTGCTCCCGGAGCGCGGCGAGCAGTTCGTCGAGGTAGCCGTGCACGTCGCCGACGACGTACAGGGGGCCTTGTCCGGTGACGGCCTGCCCGGCCGCGGCGGCGTCGGGGTCCACGGGGAGCTGCGTCGTGGCGCCGCGGCTGATGACGGGGAGGTCGCGCTCGGTGGGCGTGTACGCCTCCGGGCAGTCCTCCTCGGCGGACGCCGGGCGGCTCTCCTCGGCGGGCCTGAGCGCGTCGGCGGGATGCGTGCCGTGGGGGTCCGGACCGGTCCCGTTCACGTACGCGGGCACCCGGAAGTCGCGCAGCGTCGCCGTCCGCTCCGCCGTGGGTCCCTGACCGGCCCCCTGAGTCATCGACCCCTCCACCATCGCGCCGCGTCTGCACCGCTTCGGACTGCCTGGTCGCAGCGGCCCGCGGTGTCGTGCGCCCATCATAGGAATGCGGATCGCGCCATGTGATGACCCAGGGGTGGTGAATCGGAGCGCGACTCAGGTTCCTCGCGGCTTTCGCCCCGAATGGGGGTCTTCGGCGGCGCCGCGACCGGCTGCCTCGTTCTCTCCCCCGGCGCGCCGCCGCACGCGGCCCGCCGCGACGGCACACGATCCCGTGCCTCGGCGCCGCATGTCCCCGCGCCGCGACCACGCCTACCCGAGCCGGCCGCCCGTGGCGCCGCGGAGTGTCCCGCCACGCCACAGCGCGCTGCGGCGGTCCTGCCGCGCGCCACCGCCGAGCCGCCCGGCCGCCCGCCGTTGAGCCGCCCGCCCCGCCCGCCCTACCGCTCCTCCGCCGTACGCGGCGGGCTGACGGTCGTGCGCGGCGGGCGCCGCTGGGAGGAGGTCCGCACGATCAGCTCGGTCGGGACGACCTGCTGCACCGGCTGATCGGACTGGACGCCCTCGATGGCGTCGATGAGGAGCTGGACCACCGCCGTGCCGATGCGGCGCGGCTTGAGCGACAGCGTGGTGACGGGCGGCTCGGTGTTGGCGTACACCGTGGACTCGCTACAGCAGACCAGCAGCAGGTCGTCGGGGACCCGCAGGCCGTAGCGGCGGGCGGCGGCGAGCAGATCGGTGCCGTTGGGGTCGAAGAGCCCGTAGACGGCGTCCGGGCGGTCGGGGCGGGCCAGCAGGCGGTCGGCGGCGACGGCGCCCGCGCACGGGTCGTGCGCCGGGTACGCCTCGTAGACCGGGTCCTGGCCGACGCGCTCGCACCAGCGCAGGTAGGCGGTCGTCGACAGGTGGGTGTACGTGTCCGTGGTGGTGCCGGTGAGCAGGCCGATGCGGCGGGCGCCGGCCTCGGCGAGGTGGTCGAGGATGTCCATGACGGCGGCCTCGTGGTCGTTGTCGACCCAGGCGGTGACCGGGAGCGTGCCCGCCGGGCGGCCGTCGCTGACCACGGGTAAGCCCTGGCGGACCAGCTCGCTGACGACCGGGTCCTGGTCGGAGGGGTCGATGACGACCGTGCCGTCCAGAGCGACGTTCGACCACACGTCGTGGCGGGAGGTCGCGGGCAGGATGACGAGGGCGTAGCCGCGGGCGAGCGCGGCGGAGGTGGCGGCCCGCGCCATCTCGGCGAAGTACGCGAACTCGGTGAAGGTGAAAGGTTCATCCCCGTACGTCGTCACGGTCAGGCCGATCAGGCCCGACTTTCCGGTACGGAGGGTGCGGGCGGCGGCCGACGGGCGGTATCCCAGCCGGTCGGCGACCTCGCGGACGTGCTGCCGGGTGGCGTCTGGGAGCCGGCCCTTGCCGTTGAGCGCGTCGGACACGGTCGTGATGGAGACCCCGGCGGCGGCGGCCACGTCTCTGATGCCCGCCCGGCCCGGTCGACTGCCTCGACGTGAGGTTTCCGCGCGGCTCACCTGATGCTTCCCTGCTGCTGTCATGGCGAGCCGATAGTAGGGCTCAGGCGACGGGGTAGTGCGGACGCATATGCACGCCCTGACAGGCACGTTTCTGCAAGGTCGCAGCCTGCCGCGTACCGTGGAATCAAAGACCGTTGGCCGTCTGGACGCCATGAGATGGCGCGGTGGCGGTCATGAGCCTGTCGAGTCCCCCAGGTCTCGAAGAGGTCTCAACTCACCTGCACGGGGGACGCGCGCCACGGCGCGAACCACCGGCGCGCGGATATGCGTGAGATGCGCCCCTGATTCGCCCCGGTCGATGCGGTTTCGCTCGGCGGCGCCCGGGATGCGGGTGCGCGGCGGAAGCCTTTCGCCTCGCGCGCCGGGAGCATCTCGCCTCGGGCGCCGGAAGCATCTCGCCTCGGTGTCGCAAGGCTCTCGCCCCTCTACGCAGGGGCGTCTAATCCTCATAGGGTATGCAGTATTGAGAAGCCGGTGGTGGTCACGAGGAGGACTGCGGTGAGCGAGACGAGCCCCAAGCTGCGCGCCGAGCTGGCGGGTATCCCCACCTACAAGCCGGGCAAGCCCGCGGCGGCGGCCAGCGGACCGGCGGCGTACAAGCTGTCCTCCAACGAGAACCCGTATCCGCCGCTGCCCGGCGTCATGGCGACGGTGGCGGCGGCGGCCGGCGCCCTGAACCGGTACCCGGACATGGCGTGCTCCGCCCTGATCGACGAGCTGGCCGAGCGCTTCGGCGTGCCGGCCGCGCACGTGGCCACCGGCACCGGCTCCGTCGGCGTGGCCCAGCAGCTCATCCAGGCCACCAGCGGCCCCGGCGACGAGGTCGTCTACGCCTGGCGCTCCTTCGAGGCCTATCCGATCATCACGCAGATCAGCGGGGCGACCTCGGTGCAGGTGCCGCTGACCCCGGGCGACGTGCACGACCTGGACGCCATGGCGGACGCGATCACCGACCGCACGCGTCTGGTCTTCGTCTGCAACCCCAACAACCCGACCGGCACGGTGGTGCGGCGCCGGGAGCTGGAGCGCTTCCTCGACCGGGTGCCCGGGGACGTCCTGGTGGTGCTCGACGAGGCCTACCGCGAGTTCATCCGCGACCCCGAGGTGCCGGACGGAGTGGCGCTGTACCGGGAGCGGCCCAACGTGTGCGTGCTGCGCACCTTCTCCAAGGCGTACGGCCTGGCCGGGCTGCGGGTGGGCTTCGCCATCGCCCATGAGCCGGTGGCGGCCGCGCTGCGCAAGACGGCGGTGCCCTTCGGCGTGAGCCAGCTCGCGCAGGAGGCGGCGATCGCCTCGCTGCGCGCCGAGGACGAGCTGCTGGGCCGGGTCGGCTCGCTGGTGTGCGAACGCACGCGCGTGGTCGACGGGCTGCGCGCGCAGGGCTGGACGGTGCCCGAGACGCACGCCAACTTCGTGTGGCTGCGGCTGGGGGAGCGGACGGCCGCCTTCGCCCACGCGTGCGAGCAGGCGGGCGTGGTCGTCCGGCCGTTCCCGGGCGAGGGTGTGCGGGTGACTGTCGGGGAGCTTGAGGCGAACGATCTCTTCCTGAAGGCGGCGGAGGCGTTCCGCCGGGAAGGCTGAGCGGCTCTCCAGGTTGAGCAGCTCTCCCTGCTGTTCGGGGCCTGCCCGGCGGATCACAGCCGTGGGGCAGGCCCTCGGTGTTCCCCAGGCCGAAGGCCGCGGTGCTCAGCCAGGGGGCGGGCCGGGCCGGGCCGGGTTCTCGGCCGTGGGTCGCGGTGAGGCGTGCCGCGGGGCCGTTTGCTCTTAAGGGATCGACGTCACACAGAGAAGCGGGCCCCCGGCGCCTGACTGTGCGGAGGGGTGCGTCATACTGGCTTGTGAATGTGAACGCATTCACAAGCGCGTCCGGTAGGTGTGTTGTCGTGCAGGACACATCGGCAAACCCACCGCTGCGGGCGCGCCGACGTAAGGAGAGTGAGGACGTGGACCTCGCATGGGCGCCGGAGACGCTGGCGCGCTGGCAGTTCGGCATCACGACCGTCTACCACTTCCTGTTCGTTCCCCTGACGATCTCCCTGGCGGCCCTGACGGCCGGGTTGCAGACCGCGTGGGTGCGCACGGACAAGGAGAGGTACCTCCGGGCGACCAAGTTCTGGGGGAAGCTCTTCCTGATCAACATAGCCATGGGCGTGGTCACCGGCATCGTGCAGGAGTTCCAGTTCGGCATGAACTGGTCGGACTACGCGCGCTTCGTCGGAGACGTCTTCGGCGCCCCGCTCGCCTTCGAGGCCCTGATCGCGTTCTTCTTCGAGTCCACCTTCATCGGACTGTGGATCTTCGGCTGGGACAAGCTCCCCCGGAGGATCCACCTGGCCTGCATATGGATGGTGTCGATCGGCACCGTCCTGTCCGCCTACTTCATCCTCGCGGCCAACTCGTGGATGCAGCACCCCGTCGGCTACCGGATGGACAAGGTCCGGGGCCGCGCCCAGCTCACCGACTTCTGGGCCGTGCTGACCCAGAACACCGCGCTCGCCCAGGCGTTTCACACCCTCGCGGCGTCCTTCCTGACCGGCGGCGCCTTCGTGGTCGGCGTCGCGGCCTTCCACCTCTTCCGCAAGAGGCACGTGACCGTCATGAAGACCTCGCTGCGGATGGGCCTGATCACCGTCGCCATCGCCGGCCTGTTCACCGCGGTGAGCGGCGACACGCTCGGCAAGGTCATGTTCAGGCAGCAGCCGATGAAGATGGCCGCCGCCGAGGCGCTGTGGAACGGCCAGAAGTCCGCGCCGTTCTCGATCTTCGCGTACGGCGACGTCAGCAAGGGGCACAACAGCGTCGAACTGTCGGTCCCGGGAGTGCTCTCGTTCCTCGCCGACGACGACGTCCACTCCTACGTCCCCGGCATCAACGACACCAACCGCGCCGAGCAGCAGAAGTACGGCCCCGGCGACTACCGGCCCATCATCCCGGTCACCTTCTGGGCGTTCCGCTGGATGATCGGCTTCGGCATGGCCTCGTTCGCCGTCGGCATGGCCGGCCTCTGGCTGACCCGCAAGAAGTTCCTGCTGCCCCAGCACCTGCGCGTGGGCGAGGACGAGGTCCCGCACCTGGTGCTCTTCAGGAACAAGGCGCTCAGCCCCCGGCTCGGCGGGCTGTACTGGCTCGTCGCGATCTGGACCCTGGCCTTCCCGCTGATCGCCGACTCCTGGGGCTGGATCTTCACCGAGACGGGCCGCCAGCCGTGGGTCGTCTACGGCGTCCTGCAGACCCGGCACGCGGTCTCCCCCGGCGTCTCCCAGGCCGAGGTCGCCCTCTCCATGAGCGTCTTCACGCTGCTCTACGCCGTCCTCGCCGTCGTCGAGGTGAAGCTGCTCGCGAAGTACGTCAAGGCCGGGCCGCCCGAGCTGACCGAGGCCGACCTCGCCCCGCCCACCAGGATCGGCGGCGACACCCATGACGCCGACCGGCCGATGGCCTTCTCCTACTAGGCCGAGGGAGTCACCGTCATGGCACTGCACGACGTCTGGTTCGTCCTCATCGCCGTCCTGTGGACCGGCTACTTCTTCCTGGAGGGATTCGACTTCGGGATCGGCGTCCTCACCAAGCTGCTCGCCCGCGACCGCGCGGAGAAACGGGTCCTGATCAACACCATCGGCCCGGTCTGGGACGGCAACGAGGTCTGGCTGCTCAGCGCGGCCGGTGGGACCTTCGCCGCCTTCCCCGACTGGTACGCCACGCTGTTCTCGGGCTTCTACCTGCCGCTGCTGGCCGTCCTGCTCTGCCTGATCGTGCGCGGAGTCGCGTTCGAGTACCGGGCCAAGCGACCCGAGGAGAACTGGCAGCGCCGCTGGGAGGCCGCGATCTTCTGGTCCTCGCTGATCCCCGCCTTCCTGTGGGGCGTGGTCTTCGGCGACGTCGTGCACGGCGTGCCGATCGACCGGCACATGGACTACGCCGGCGGCCTCGGCGACCTGTTCTCTCCGTACGCGCTCCTCGGCGGGCTGGTCACCCTGACGCTGTTCACCTTCCACGGGTCGGTGTTCGCGGCCCTGAAGACCGTCGGCGACATCCGGGAGCGGGCGCGTCGCACGGCCCTGCGCGTGGGGCTCGCGGCGACCGCCGTCGCGCTGGTCTTCCTACTGTGGACCCAGTCCGCCTCGGGCGACGGGTGGAGCCTGGTGGCGCTGATCGTGGCCGTCACGGCCCTGGCCGCGGCGCTGGCGGTCAACCAGGCCGGCCGGGAGGGATGGGCGTTCGCCCTGTCCGGCGTCACCATCGTGGCCGCGGTGGCGATGCTCTTCCTGTCGCTGTTCCCCGACGTCATGCCCTCCACGCTGAACGCGCACTGGAGCCTGACGGTCGCCAACGCCTCGTCCAGCCCGTACACCCTGAAGATCATGACCTGGTGTGGGGCCATCGCCACGCCGATCGTCCTGCTGTACCAGGGATGGACGTACTGGGTGTTCCGCAAGCGGATCGGCACGCAGCACCTCGCCGACGCCGTTCACTGAGTCCGACCGGGATGTGTTTCACGTGAAACACATTCCAAGGGACTGAAGGGCCTGTTTCACGTGAAACCGATCGATCCGCGTCTCCTCCGCTACGCCCAGACCACCCGGCTCTTCCTGATCGCCGTCGTCGGCCTGGGCGCCCTGGGCGCGTTCCTGGTCATCGCCCAGGCCATGCTCATCGCCGAGACGGTGGTCGGCGCGTTCCAGCACCGGATGACGGTCGCCGAACTGGGCCGTCCGCTGCTGCTGTTGGCGGCCGTGGCCGGGGGCCGGGCGCTGGTCTCCTGGCTCACTGAGCTGGCCGCCCACCGGGCGAGTGCGGCGGTGAAGTCCGAGCTGCGGGGGCGGCTGCTGGAACGAGCGGCCGCGCTCGGCCCCGGCTGGCTCAGCGGGCAGCGGACCGGCTCGCTGGTCGCGCTGGCGACCCGGGGCGTCGACGCGCTGGACGACTACTTCTCCCGCTACCTGCCCCAACTGGGCCTGGCGGTCGTGGTCCCGGCAGCGGTGCTCGCCCGGATCGTCACCGAGGACTGGGTGTCGGCGGTCCTCATCGTCGCCACCCTCCCGCTCATCCCCGTCTTCATGATCCTGATCGGCTGGGCCACGCAGTCCCGCATGGACCGTCAGTGGCGGCTGCTGTCCCGGCTGTCCGGGCACTTCCTGGACGTGGTGGCCGGGCTGCCGACCCTGAAGGTGTTCGGCCGGGCCAAGGCGCAGGCGGAGTCGATCCGCCGGATCACCGGTGAGTACCGTCAGGCGACCCTGCGCACCCTGCGCGTCGCCTTCCTGTCCTCCTTCGCGCTGGAGCTGCTGGCCACGCTGTCGGTGGCGCTGGTCGCCGTGACGATCGGCATGCGGCTCGTGCACGGGGACATGGACCTCTCCGTCGGCCTGCTCGTCCTGGTGCTCGCGCCCGAGGCGTATCTGCCGCTGCGCCAGGTGGGAGCGCAGTACCACGCGGCGGCGGAGGGGCTGGCCGCCGCCGAGGAGATCTTCACCGTGCTGGAGACGCCGGCGCCCCCGTCGGGCATGCACGCCGTTCCCGCTGGAGGGCTGGCCTTCGAGGGAGTGAGCGTCCGCTACCCGGGGCGGTCCGCCGACGCCGTGACGGACGTGTCCTTCGCCGTGCGGCCCGGGGAGACGGTCGCCCTCGTCGGCCCGAGCGGCGCGGGCAAGTCCACGCTGTTGAACGTGCTGCTGGGCTTCGTGCCGCCCGCCGTGGGCCGGGTCCTCGTCGGAGGCGCCGACCTCGCCGGCCTCGATCTGGCGCAGTGGCGCGAGCGCGTCGCCTGGGTGCCGCAGCGCCCGCACCTGTACGCCGGGACCATCGCCGAGAACGTGCGACTCGCGCGGCCCGACGCCGATCAAGCCGCCGTCCGCGCGGCCTTGGCCGACGCCGGCGCCCTGGAGTTCGTGGACGCCCTTCCGGCCGGCGTACGGACCGTGCTCGGCGAGGACGGCGCCGGGCTGTCGGCCGGGCAGCGCCAGCGGCTCGCGCTCGCCCGCGCCTTCCTCGCCGACCGCCCCGTCCTGCTGCTCGACGAGCCGACGGCCGCACTGGACGGAGCGACCGAGGCGGAGGTCGTGGAGGCGGTGCGACGGCTGTCGGCGGGGCGGACGGTGCTGCTCGTCGTGCACCGCCCGGCCCTGCTCGCGGCCGCCGACCGGGTCGTACGGCTGGACGGCGCCCCGTCCCCGGGACCGGACGCCGCCGCGACGGCCCCCCTGAACGGACGGTCGGCCCCGGCGGCGCCCGCGGCCGCCGTCCCCGTCCCGGTGGTCGGAGCGGGGCGGCGCTCCGGTCCGGCGGCGGGCGACGCGCTCGCCCGGGTCCGCGCGATGTCCGGACCCCGGCGGGGCCGACTGGCCCTCGCCCTGCTGCTCGGCAGCCTCGCCCTCGGCAGCGCCGTCGGGCTGATGGCCACCTCCGGATGGCTCATCTCGCGGGCGTCCCAGCAGCCGCCCGTGCTGTACCTGATGGTCGCCGTGACGGCGACGCGGGCCTTCGGCATCGGCCGCGCCGTGTTCCGGTACGGGGAACGGCTGGTGTCGCACGACGCGGTGCTGCGGATGCTCGCCGACACCCGGGTGGCCGTCTACCGCCGCCTGGAGCGGCTGGCGCCCGCCGGGCTGCGCCCGCTGCGCCGAGGCGACCTGCTGACGCGCCTCGTCGCCGACGTGGACGCGCTCCAGGACTACTGGCTGCGCTGGCTGCTGCCCGCCGGTGCGGCGCTGACCGTGTCCGCCGCCTCCGTCGGCTTCATGGCCTGGCTGCTCCCCGAGGCGGGTGCGGTCCTCGCCGCGGGCCTGCTCCTCGCCGGCGTCGGCGTCCCGCTGGTCACCGGCGCGGTGGCCCGGCACGCCGAGCGGCGGCTGGCGCCCGCGCGCGGAGCGCTCGCGACCCGCGTAACCGACCTGCTCACCGGGACCGCCGAGCTGACGGTCGCCGGGGCGCTGCCCTCCCGCGCCGCCGCGGCACGGCGGGCGGACGCCGTCCTCACCGGGATCGCCTCCCGCGCGGCCGCCGCCACCGCCCTCGGCGACGGTCTCACCGCGTTGATCACGGGACTGACCGTCGCCGCCGCCGCCTTCACCGGCGTCAGGGCGGTCGCCGACGGGCGCCTCGGCGGCGTCGCCATGGCCGTCGTCGTGCTCACCCCTCTGGCCGCCTTCGAGGCGGTGCTCGGCATGCCGCTCGCCGTGCGGTACCGGCAGCGGGTGCGTCGCAGCGCGGAGCGGGTGCACGAGGTGCTGGACGCCCCGGCCCCGGTCCGTGAACCGGAGCGGCCCCTCCCGGCGCCGCGCACGCCGTTCCCCCTCACCGTGAGCGGCCTGACCGCCCGGCACGCGGGACAGGACCGCGACGCGCTCACCGAGGTGGACCTGACCCTGGACCGGGGTCGCAGGGTGGCCGTGGTCGGGCCCTCCGGGTCCGGCAAGACGACCCTCGCCCAGGTGCTGCTGCGGTTCCTCGACCCCCAGGCGGGCACGTACGCGCTCGGCGGGACCGACGCCCGGGACCTGGACGGCGACGACGTACGGCGCCTCGTCGGGCTGTGCGCCCAGGACGCGCACCTCTTCGACAGCTCCATGCGGGAGAACCTGCTGCTCGCGAAGAAGGACGCGACCGAGGCCGAGCTGCGCGACGCGCTCGCCCGTGCGCGGCTGCTGAACTGGGCCGACACGCTGCCCGACGGTCTGGACACCCTGGTCGGCGAGCACGGCGCGCGGCTCTCCGGCGGTCAGCGTCAGCGGCTCGCCCTGGCCCGTGCGCTGCTCGCCAACTTCCCCGTCCTGGTGCTCGACGAGCCCGCCGAGCACCTGGACCTGCCCACCGCCGACGCGCTCACCGAGGATCTTCTGGCCGCGACCGAGGGCCGTACGACGCTGCTCATCACCCACCGCCTGGCCGGGCTGCGGGCGGTGGACGAGGTGATCGTGCTGGAGGAGGGCCGGGTGGTCCAGCGGGGCGGCTACGCCGAGCTGGCCGCCCTGCCCGGTCCGCTGCGGCGGATGGCCGAACGGGAGGCGGCGAGCGAGGCGCCGGCCGCGGCGGGGTAGGGGCACCGGACGCTTCCCTCGGCACGCGAAGCGGTTGCGTTTCAGCATGCGGAGCGCTCGTGCCTCAGCAGGCGAACCGTTTACGCACGCTCTTCCAGCAGACGGAGCGCCTAAGCGCGCTCCTCCAGCAGGCGCTCGATCACGGCCGCGACTCCGTCCTCGTTGTTGCCGTCGGTGCGGCCGGACGCGGCGGCGACGGCGTCGGGATGGGCGTTGCCCATGGCGTACGACCGCCCGGCCCAGGTGAGCATCTCCACGTCGTTCGGCATGTCGCCGAAGGCGACGACCTCCTCGTGCGAGATGCCGCGCTCCGCGCAGCACAGGGCGAGCGTGCTGGCCTTGGAGACGCCCGGTCCGCTGATCTCCAGCAGGGCGCTGGGGCTGGACCGGGTGATGGCGACGCGCTCACCGACGGCGAGGCGGGCGGCGGTGAGGAATCCGTCGGGGTCCAGCGTCGGATGGTAGGCGAGGATCTTCAGGATCGGCTGCCCGGCGGCGGCGCCCCCCGGCGCGAGCAGTTCCTCGGCGGGCGCGAGCGCGTCCGGCGCCTCCATGTGCAGCTCCGGATAGTCCGGCTCCTGGTAGAAGCCGTAGGTCTGCTCGACGGCGTACACCGTGCCCGGCGCCGCGTCGCGCACCAGCCGCACGGCGTCCAGCGCGGTCTCCCGCGCCAGGTCCCGCACCTTGACGAAGCGGTGGGCGCCGGGTCCTCCGTGCAGGTCGACGACGGCGGCGCCGTTCCCGCAGATCGCCAGGCCGTGGCCGTGCACGTGGTCGCTGACCACGTCCATCCAGCGGGCCGGACGGCCGGTGACGAAGAAGACCTCGATGCCGGCCTTCTCCGCGGCGGCCAGTGCGGCGACGGTGCGGGGCGAGACCGTCCTGTCGTCGCGCAGCAGGGTTCCGTCGAGGTCGGTGGCGATCAGCCGGGGCGGGACGATGGCGGCGCCTCCTGACGCGAGCGAGGTCGTGAGCTGGTCAGAGGCCGGGGGCTCGGGCTGTCGGGTCGCTGAGGTCACCGGGTCATTGTCCCGTATCCCCCGCACGGCCGTGCGAACGCCCGCACATCTGTGGTCCGCAAGCGCCGAGGGCGCCTCGTGACCTCAGCCAATCCTTTCTCACGCAGGACGGGGAGGGGCGTCAACCAACGGTCGAAGCGGGCGCGTTGCGCGAAGGCGACCAGGTCTCCTTTCAGTCCGACGCTCCGCTCGACGAGATCAGCAAGCGACGGTTCCCCGACACCCTGAGCCGCCCCCGGTCCAGCCTTGGTCATGCGGGGCCCTCCGCCGTTCGTCCTCGCCCACGTATTGTCGGAGTCATGCGTCTGAGCACCGTCATCCTCCCTGTCCGCCGCTGGCACGAAGGCGGTCGCGCACAGTGGACCCGCGCCGAGCAGCTCGGCTTCCACGGCGCCTATACCTACGACCACCTGTCCTGGCGCTCGTTCCGCGACGGACCGTGGTTCGGCGCGGTGCCCACACTCACCGCCGCCGCGGGCGCCACCGAGCGGATCCGGCTGGGGACCCTTGTGACCTCAGTCAAGCCTTTTTCACCTATCGCATGCTGACCTGCTCATTCGCGGTGCTATGAGACTGGCCACTACCGAATCCGGCGAGCGCTAAAGGCCATGAGTGAAGGCGCGGTACTCCCGGGCCACCAGCTCCACCTCGTGAGAATGTCTGTTGAGGTACTGCCCGATCGAGATGATCTCGCCATCAGCCGCAATGCTCGCGTACGCCTGTGCATAACCGCGAGGGTCCGTGTCGGAGGAGTAGACGCGAGGACCCTGATCTCGATGTACCCAGACGCGGTGCTCGTCGACCACCGTCGCCTCGGATCCAACGGGTCCGATCTTCTCCAAGAGCACGTAGTGCAGGCCGAGGAGATCCAAGAGCTCTCGGTCACGTTCCCACACGGTCCCCGCGTACATGTTGCTCATCAGGAACAGCGGATCGCGGTACACGAGCTGTACCGCATCGGGCAACGACATGCCTCGGCCGTTCCAGCACAGGGCGCCACGCACCGAGTGGCGTAGCCCGTGGCGTGGCACGGCCTCGCCCATGACCATGGGCAGAAGGTTTTCCAGGCCGTCCGGCCACCCATGGATGATTGTTTGCAGGAGGTCACAGGGGTTGTATACGTGCAGTCCGACGTCTCCCTCACCGACCTTCGGGCCCAACTCGTCGAGCCGGCCGTCCACGAGTGACTCCCACTCGTGGTTGCCGGCGAAGCTCTGCCGAGCCTCCTGCCTAAATGCCTTCCAACGGCTGGCAATCTGCGGGCTGGCGGTGCCTGTGTACAGGATCTGACTGTCGCCTCGTTCATCCCCGGTCAGGAAGCGGAACAGGTCCTGCTGCTCGAACGCGGCTGTGTGGTCGTAGGCGCCGGTACCTCGGAAGCCTTGGATGGCCCAGTTGGGGTCGTCACGGAGATTCTTCAACAGCCCTGGCCGTGCAGACTCCATGTTCATTCCACGCAGCTTGCTGCGCGCAAGGCGGTTGCAGAGCTCGCAGAGGGCCAGGTACTCGGCCTGGTGCTCTGCGGCGAACGACTCCGGCCCGTCGTAACCACCCAGGAGATCCGCTGCGGCGAGCTCCTCGTTCACCCGGCCTACCGCTAGGTACAGGCCGAAAGGCGCAGGAATGTAGTGCTTCTCCGCTACCCGGTCCAGATCCGCCGCCAGCAGGTCGAGCGCCCCCAACTCGTCCGCGACCTTGCAGATGATCCTCCAGCCCTGCTCACGCTGTTCCTCCGTGGCGAAGAAAAACAGATTGTGGATGGGGGTGATGCGGGGTTCGAACGCCCGAGGCAGAAGCTCCACCCGTTCGGTCCCGATGGGGGTGCCGTCGCTGTCCAGGAGCAGTTGGTACCCGCGAAGATCATGACTCCAGTCGCGCGCGGCGTGGCTGACGGCGATCAGGAGTTCTTCCCAGTCGTCCGGCATGGCAACGATCACCGCACGGATGCGGTCCGGCGCGAGGTTCTTCTCCCGGCAGAGGAGCTCGGTGTACTTGTTGACCTCGTGCAAGGCTTGCCGCGCGCTGGACCGGGACCGTTTCAGCTCGATGACCACCCACATCTGATGGCGATCACGGGCCAGGATGTCGATGCTCCCCCTGGTGCCGTGTGCGTTGGGTAGCGGGTACTCCTTGAACTGAACGGCCCGGAGCCCTGGCTCGATCAGCTCCAGGTTCTGTACGAGCGCATTGCGCGGAACGTTCTCAAGAGGCGGTCGCATGGCCGAAGACTAAACCTGAGCACTGACAAGGGACCTAGGGTGGAGCTGAGTTGGCGAGCCTCCTGTCATTACCCTGCCCGGGCATGACCGCATCTCGGGTCATCCGTTCTCCACGTTCTCCGACCCGGTTGACGGCTGGCGATCAGCCTTCGCCTGCTCCAGCGTCTCGGCAATCGCAGCGAACTCCGACAGGGCAGCCTGGAGGTCCTCTACGATCTCGGCCGCCAGAACCTCTGGTGCAGGAAGGTTGTACGCGTCGTCTAGGCTCGGGTCACGGAGCCAAGTGATGTCGAGGTCTGCCTTGTCACGGGCCATCAACTCGTCGTAAGTGAAGGGCTTGAACAGCTCGGTCTCCACGCGCTTCGCCCGGTCTTCGTCGGGCTTGAAGCACTGTACGAAGTCTTCGAGGTTAGACCGGGTGAGCGGTGTCTGCTTCAGCGTGAAGTGCTGGGCTGTGCGGAAGTCGTAGACCCAGAGCTTTTCGGTCCAGGGCTGGTTGGGGCGGGCAGGCTTGCGGTCGAAGAACAGCACGTTGGCCTTGACGCCGCCCGCGTAGAAGATGCCGGTGGGCAAGCGCAGGAGCGTGTGGACGTCGTACTCGTTCAGCAGTCGTCGGCGAACGGTCTCGCCGGCGCCGCCTTCGAAGAGCACGTTGTCGGGGACGACAACGGCCGCCCGGCCGTGGATCTCCAGCAGCGAGGCGATGTGCTGCACGAAGTTGAGTTGCTTGTTTGTCGTCGTCACCCAGAAGTCGCGCCGCTCGTACGCGATGGCCTCACGGGCGGCGGACCCGTCATCGCCGTAGACGGTGATGGAAGATTTTTTGCCGAACGGCGGGTTGGCGAGGATGAGGCTTGCCCGCTTGTCGGGCGGCACGGCGAGGGCGTCGCGGGAACGGACGAGGGCAGGTCCGGTGGGCTGGCCGATACCGTGCAGGAAAAGGTTCATCGCGGCAAGCCGTGCGGTGTTCTTGACCAGTTCGGTGCCCCAGATTCCGCCGCTGCTGAGGTGCTTACGCTGTTCAGGGGTGAGAGAACCACCGCGCTCGTGCAGGATGTACTCGGCTGCCGCGAGGAGGAAGCCGCCCGTTCCGCAGGCGGGGTCGGTGATCGTGTCGTCAGGTGTAGGTCGGACGCAATCGGTGATGGCCTGGATCAGCGGGCGCGGGGTGAAGTACTGGCCCGCACCCGACTTGATGTCCTCGGCCCCCCGAGACAGCAATTCCTCGTACGCGTCGCCTTTGATGTCGGTCTTCTGGCCTGACCAGTTCTCCCTGTCGATCAGGTCCTTTACGAGGCGCTTGAGCTTGGCGGGGTCATGGATACGGTTCCGGGCCCCGTTGAAGATCAGGTGGAAGGTGGTGTCTTTCCGCTGATTTCCGAGGTCCTCCAAGAGTTCCGTGTACGCGTCTTCGAGCGCGGCTCCGTCGTTGTTCAACAACTCGGGCCATCCCCGGTTTTCCCAGACGGGCCCCTCGGGCATGATCTGCTCTCGAAAGGTCGGCGGCCGGGACTGCGCTTCATGCGCCATCTTGAGGAAGACGAGGAGTGTCAGCTGCTCGACGTAGTCGATGGTGGAGACGCCATCGTCCCGAAGAACGTGGCAGTAACTCCAGAGCTTGTCAACGAGCCGACGGGCCTCGGTCGTGGTCACGAGGGAAACTCCAGGTCGAAGGGGGGCTGGGTGGCGGAGGCGGGGGTATTGGCTTGGGGTGGTGGGTGTGTTTCTGGTGCTGGTGCGCTCCTCGGCTTGCGCGCGGCGGGAGCCCGGCGCGCAAACACCTTCGACGTGCCTTCCGCCTCCCGCTCGGCGCGCACGCGGGCAAGTAGGGCTTCGGCGGGTTCGTCCGCGAGGTCCTGGGGGACCAGGCGGCCGGCGAAGGCTTCAGCCAGGAGGGAGCGGCGGACGCTAGTGCTGTGGTGCTTGCTGGCTGAGACACTACGGCTCAGGCGGCCCGCTTTTTGCTCAAGCTCGGACCACTCGGCACTGATTTTTTTCTGGGTGAGCAGATCTGGCAGGGGAAATTCCACAGCACCTAGAATCTTCTGATTGACCTTGTGGATTCCTGCGGTGGTGCGCGCCCGCCTTTCGATTTGCTGCCTCACGTGCGGCGATGACCAAATGATCCGAAGATAATCCGGACAAATCTTAATGATGTTGGGGCGTGCCCGGATCATGGTGTCTGGATAGGCGACCGGAGCCTCAACTTCCGAGACGAGCGAACCACGTCCGACCAGAGAAACGGAGCCATTTCCGCGAGAAATAAGGAAGTCGCCGGGCTTAACGAGGAAGGGCTCCGCTTCGCTCGCTTCCCAGTCGCCATCCTTGCGTCGCGCAAGATTGGCATGCGGACCCGATAGGGCGGTGAGGCGAAGGACCGGAAATCCTCCCGCGCGTGTAGGCACGGATCGGCCGTTCGTCAGCCCCCCAGTGAGAACGTCTCGCAGATGAACGGTGCGATAGTTCGACGTCATGCGATGCAAGGAGACTTGAATATACCGCTCAATTCTTCGTGCACTGTCGTGAAGAACCTTTTCGGCGGCATCGAGCCTCGACAGCTGTTCCTCTAGTGCGGAGACGATGCGCCACTGCTCTTCCAGCGGAGGGATGGGAAGGGGAATTCTTAGCATCGCTGCTTTGGTGAGCTTGAGGCGCGTTGTCCCGTTTGCGAAACCCTCGTAATTGAAATAATTGAGATAGTGGATTAGGTATTTCCAGTAAATACCGCCCTTGGATGCGCGAAGAACGTGAGCGTGATTATTCACCCATGCCGGTCCGGAAATGGCGTAAGCCTTTGTTTTGGTGATGTCGAAAAATTGAACACCGTCTTCGCCGAGGAGGATCAGGTCTTCGTTGAAGATTTTCTCATCGATCCATCCGACCTGCCCTGCGGCACCGTAATAGGGGACATCTCCGTGCCGACTTGCTCGTTCCTTTGCACTGACGGGAACTCGAAGACTGTCGAGTACGTCGACTACCTCGGCGAGCTTCGCCCAGGCCCATCCCTCCGATAGCTCCGAAGGAATCCTGCCCTCACTCACGCACCCAGCTCCCGTCCCATCTCATCCAGTATCTCGGCCCCGCGTTCGGCTCCGAAGTCCCTCAGGAAGCCGTCTACGCCACCGCGCTCGATGAAGGGTACGTCGCGAAGTTGGTCCGGTTCGATCGCAGCGTCCGTCGCGATCACATCCACGATCTTGTCCAGCCACCACACCTGGTCCGCGGTGAAGGACGCGCCCGCCTGCTCCTGCCGGGTCCGCCAAGCTGCGTACCGTTCCTCCACGAGTACCCGGTAGGGGCGGACCTCCTCGTCGAGGCCCAGCTCGTAGCGGAGCAGCCCGATGAGGTCAACCACGCCGGCCTTGCCCTTCGGCCGTTCGCTTGCCTTCCCGAGCTGGATGTACGCCTCGTAGAGACCCGTCGGGGTCCACTGGAAAGGGGGACGCTCAATACGGCGTGCGAGGTCGCGGAGGCGGTGGTAGACCTCCCTCGGGTCACGCCGCTCGCTGAAGGCGATGTTGAACGCGGCGATCTCGTCCTGATGATCCTTGAGGTATTGCTGCCACGAGGTGACCCGCCGCATGGCGAGTTCGTCCGCCGTGACGCCCCGCACCTCCATCAGACTGTCCGCGTTCACCTCGTCGATGACGATGTCGTGGGCGCGGCGCATCGACATGAGGCGGGCACGCAGCTCGCTGTTGGAGGCGATCGGCTTCAGAGCTTCGATCATGTCCTGCCGGATCTGCTCCGGGCCGCCAATGCGGCGGGCACGCTCCTGCTGGTCGGGGTCGACCGCGCGTACCAGGCCGCCAACGATCTCCTGCAAGGGCTGGCCGGCGAGTTCTTCGATCTCGGCTCGTTCGTCGGAGGTGAGCTGGTGATCCAGTCGGGCAAGGCGTCCGGCCAGGGTGGCGATCTCGTCCTCGGTCATGGCGAGGCCCGCCGTCTTGGCCATAAGCCGTTCCAGCGGGAGCTTGCGCTCCGTGGCCCGATTGAGCGGGCGGGCATCCACGCGGGGGGAGTCCGTCACGCCGACCGCGTCCACGATCACGAACCGCTCCTTGACCCTGGCATCCGGAGTCACCGCCTGAAACTCCGCCGGGTCGACCGTCCGGGAACCTCGACCCTTCATCTGTTCGAAGTAGGCCCAGCTCTTCACATTGCGAAGGAAGAACACGCACTCCAGCGGCGGAATGTCTGTACCAGTGGCGATCATGTCGACGGTCACCGCGATGCGCATTTCGGGGCTGTTGCGGAATGCCTTGATCAGTTCTGCCGGTCGCTTTGCGGCGTGAGTGATCTTCCGGCAGAAGCCGTCGGTGCCGTTCTCTCCGAAGACCATCCGGACCATCTGCACGATCTCGTCAGCGTGGTTGTCATCCACTGCGAAGATCAGTGTCTTGGGGACGTGAGTACGCGATCGTTGTGTCTCTCCCTCACCGACCGGTGGGAAAATATCTGTGAAGAGACGGTCGCGGAACGTCTCCAGAACGAGCTTCAACTGCCCCTTGCTGATCACCTGGCGTCCCAGTTGCGACGCCTTCCACTCCAGGTCATCCTCCAGCTCCTGGTAGCGCTCCCGGCGGGTCTTGCGCTCACGCATCGGCACGACGGTCTCCGCGGGGATCGTGCCGCCGTTCTCGCCGAGTTCGGTGCGGATACGGAAGACGTCGAAGTCCACATTGACCCTGTCGGCGACCGCCTGCTCGTAGGGGTACTCGCTGACAAGGTTCTGGAAGAAGAAGCCGAAGGTCTGGGCTACAGGAGTCGCGGTCAGTCCGACCAGGTGTGCGTCGAAGTACTCCAGCACCGCGCGCCACTTGCCGTAGATGGAACGGTGGCACTCGTCGACCACGATCAGGTCGAAGGTCTCCGGAGGGAGGTCCGGGCTGTAGGCGACTTCCACCGGCTCCTTTACGAGGTCATAGCCGTCGAGCTTCTCGTCGTTGTCGTCTGCACTGGGAACGGGTCGGCCGGTCAGCGCCATCCACAGCCGCTGCACCGTGGAGACCACGACATGGGCCGAGCCAAGAACGGTGTCACCAGCGAGCCGCTGCACCACGTACAGCTCGGTGAACTTGCGGCCGTCGTCCGGAGTGTCGTAGTTCTCGTACTCCGTGGCCGCCTGCGTGCCCAGGTTGTTCCGGTCCACCAGGAACAGCACCCGCTTGGCACCCGCGTGGTTGAGGAGCCGGTAGCTCTCACTGACCACCGTGTACGTCTTGCCGGCCCCGGTGGCCATCTGGATCAGGGCGCGGGGGTCGTCCTTGGCCAGCGAGCGTTCCAGCCTGGTGATCGCCTTCACCTGGGCGGGGCGGAGCGGGTCAGGGTCGAGGAAGGTCTGCGGAAGTCGACGAAGACGTGCCCGCAGAGTCGGCGCGGCCGGGTCCGCCTCGGCCTCGTCGATCCAGCGGGCGATCGTCTCCGGACGGTGCACGGCGAAGATTTCACGGGTACGCGGAGACGGGTCGAGGGCGTTGTGGAATCGGACGGTGTTGCCGTCCGCCACGTAGCGGAAGGGCAGGCTGGCGCGCCAGGCGCTGAGCTGCTGGCTACGCGTGAGACCGGTGGCGTAACGGGCCGCCTGCTGCATGGCTGCCTCCAGGTCGGCACCCTCCCGCTTGGCCTCTATGACTCCCACTAGCCGCTGGTCGACGTACAGGAGGTAGTCGGCCCGGCCGACGGCCGTGGATACCTCCGCCACCGCGACGCCCTGCCCGGCGAAGAGGTTCTTCGAGTTGTCGTCCTGGACGGTCCAGCCCGCCATTTCGAGAACCTTGTCGAGCTCCTTGCGGACTTGGGCTTCGTTCATCGGCGGCCGGGCGGCCTTCTGCGCATGTGAGATGAACTCGTCCCGCTTCGATGCATTGTCCAGCGGCTGGGTCGGCGTGCCGGCTTCCAGGGCCGCTGCGGTGAGCTCGTCGATCTGCTCGCTGAGTTCGGCGACTAGATCGTGGAGCGCAGCACGCTCCGTCTCGGCCTCTACCAGTTCCGTCTCGGCCTGGGCTCGGGCGGCCTGCTCGCGCTCCAGCCTGTCCTGCTTGCCATCGAAGCGGAGCCGCGCCTCTTCCAGCCGCCTGCGGTATGCCTCAAGCTCGCCGCGGAGATGCTCCAGCTCTTGCTGGTCCGCGGCGGTGGTGGGAACAGGGGCAGCAGAAGGCCGGGCCGGAGCCAGGAACACCCGGTGTGTGGTGTCGGCAGGGGTGAGAGAGCGATGCAGCCAGTCTCCGAGCCGAAAACACGCCTCCACCGTCTGGAGCGCGGCACGGACGTTCGCGTAGTACTCGTGGACCGCCCGGTTGCCCGTCAACCGGATCTCTTCGAACCAAGCGTGGACCTGCGGCACAAGCACACCGTGATCAGCGAGAGCCCTGACCCGGTCAAACTGACTCGTGCTGGACACCCTGACGTTGACCAGTGCGAGCAGATGCCGAGCCATGACTTCGCCGAAGAGCCGACACTTGAACATCGCGGCGTGCGGGTCGGTGTGGACGTATGACTCCGCCGAGCATCCGAGAGTCACAAGCAAGGGTTGGTGGCCGAGAAGGTGGCCGAAGTTGGCGGAACCGGCGGCCAGCCTGGCGACCTTCTCCTCCCTGCCACCCTGCCCCGGGTTTGCCGACGGCATCGTCATTTTCTCCCCCAACACCTCATCGCTGTGAGCAAAGCCTTGCAGGCTCTCATGGGATGTGGGAGAGATCAAGCCCTATTGAGGATGGTGGTCGGCATCCCGAGACTGCCCGTCGATCGTCGGCGTTCAGCCGAGCTGTGCGACTGCTTCTGTGGCGATCTGCTCGAAGACTGCCTTGTCGGCGGCAAAGTCTGAGTCGGGGATCGGCCAGTGGATCACGATCTCGGTGAAGCCGAGCTCCTGGTGGCGGCCAGCGAAGTCGACGAAAGCGTCTACGGACTCTAGCGGCCGGTTCCGGTCAGGGGTGAAGCCATGGAGGAGGATCTTGTCGAGTTCGGCCACGTCCCGACCGATCTCCGCACACGCGTTGCCGAGCCTCCGGACCTGACCGCGCAGCGCCTCCACCGATTGCTCAGGGGTTCCCGTCTCGTACAACTTCGGGTCGCCCGTCGTCACCCATGCCTGACCGTAGCGCGCTGCCAGTTTCAATCCTCGCGGGCCGGTCGCCGCCACCGCGAACGATAGCCGGGGGCGCTGTACGCAGCCAGGGATGTTCCGGGCCTCCTCGGCCGAATAGAAGGTGCCTTGCTGGGAGACCGAGCCCTCGGTGAGCAGCCGGTCCAGCAGCGGCACGAACTCGCCGAACCGGTCCGCCCGCTCCTTCGGCGTCCATGCCTCCTGGCCGAGCGCGGTGGCGTCGAAGCCGTTGCCGCCGGCACCGATGCCGAGGGTGATCCGGCCGCCCGAGACGTCGTCGAGAGAGATCAACTCCTTGGCGAGCGTGACCGGGTGTCGGAAGTTTGGCGACGTTACGAGGGTGCCCAGGCGGAGCCGCTCAGTGGCCGTGGCGGCGGCGGTGAGGGTGGGCAGGGCGCCGAACCAGGGGCCGTCGCGGAAGCTGCGCCAAGACAGGTGGTCGTAGGTGTACGCGGCGTGGAAGCCCAGTTCCTCGGCGCGCAGCCACTTTGCGCGGCCTCCCGCGTGCCAGCGGTCAACGGGAAGGATCACGGTGCTCAGGCGCAGACTCATGCCGTCGAGCCTACGTCCCTCTGTTCCTACGTCTGCCGTGGTCACGTACGTCCGAGGCCGGTGGCGCCAGGTCGGCGGACGCTCTATGGCATCCCCCCTCGTTCCCAGTGCCGACTCTTCGCGATATGAGAGGGGACACTCAGGCGGACTGGGCCGCCGTCACGGTCTTGAAACGGGACCATACGATCTTGCCCGAAGGGTCGCGGTCCTCGACGCCCCAGTCGTCGGCGAGTGCCTCGACGATGCTCATGCCGCGCCCTCCGGTATCGGTGTCACCGGCATGGCATACGTGGGGGCGGTGCTCGGCGGCGTCGCGGCTGTCGTGGACCTCCAAGCGGAGGTAGTCGTCGTCGGCCGAGAGGCGGATGAGGATGCCGTGGCCGGCGCGGGTGCCGTGCGTCAACGCGTTGGAGACCAGTTCCGAGGTGCACAGACGGATGTCCTCGGCCGGTTCGCCGTTGATCCCCCACAGGGAGAGCGTGCTGACCACGAACTGCCGGGCCAGAGCGACGGACGCACGCCTGGCGTCAAAGTACTGGTGCAGGGTTCTCGACATGGCACACCTCAGTTCGGGATGCCGGCGACCGGCGTTCGGTGGTGGGGCCGGACCATCAGCAGGCGGGCGCCGGTTTTCCTGATCTGTCGCTCGTGCTCGGCGGCCGTGCTCCGGGGGCCGAGGTGGAAGGCGTTCGGTAGGACGACGCCGTAGGCGCCCGGAAGGTCGAGGACGTCGAGCAGCCCGGAGAAGGCGGGCGAGCCGCTCGCCGGTCCTCCGCGCTCGGTGAACAGCCCGGACAGCCGCAGTTCGTGGCTGCGGCAGTAGTCGGCGAGTGCCACGGCCAGGACCGTGCCACGGGTGAGGGAGACACCGGCCAGGCGCAGATAGCCGTACACGACCGGCCGGCGAACCGGGCGGTGTTCAGTAAGGGTTACCACGGGCGGGCTCCCCGTATCCGGTAGGGACGGAGCGGACAGGTCGAGCCTGTCGTCCCGCGCCCAGCCGGGGAATCACCCGCTGTCCCACTTCCGTTCCACTTCCGCCCCTCCCCTCCTCTCCGGCGTGCTTCCATGACTACGGAGAGGAGCTGGACGTGGCGACCGTGCACCGATGGAGCGGCCTGGAGGCCAGGGCGCTGCGGTGGGCCCTGCGCCAGAGCGTCCGCGGTTTCGCCGAGCACTTGGGCGTGGCGGTCAATACCGTCTCCAAGTGGGAAAAGCTGCTTGGCGACACGACACCGCAGGCTGACAGTCAAGCCATCCTCGATACCGTCCTGGCCCGCGCGGACGCCTCCGCCACAGAGCGCTTCACTCGTCTGCTGGCCGAGCAGGGCCTCTCGGGCCGCCATCGTGACGGCGGCCAGGCGGTGCCGACCATGGCGGAATACGAGACCTGGGCCGACGACCTGGAGCGGGCCGCGGTTTGCCTGAGTCGCCAAGACTTCGCGTTCGCCGGCACCCTGCTGGACCGATGGCTGCGGCGCGTCCCCGCCCGCGATCTCGACGAGCGGGGCCGCTACCTCTACGCGCGGTCGCTGACCCTGAACGGGGACATGCGCCGCCTGCAGGGCACGGTGCGGGACCTTCTCACCGCGACATCGCTGTACGGCGACGCCCACAGCCTGTTCACCGAACTCGGCGTCCCGCGTCGGGCAGCCCAGATCGAGCTGTCGCTCGCCGTGGTCGCGGAGATGTCGGGATGGCTCACCACCGCCGCCTCCCGCTACGGGGCGCTCACCGACGACGGCCGTCTCGGCGCCTGCGATGGCGTCCGCGCTCGGCTGTGGATCGGCACCGCGCTGGCCAAACAGGGCCACAACACACCGGCTATCGCGCTGATGCGCTCGGCCGCACGGGACTTCCACGACCTCACCGAACCCGAGGAGTGGGCGGTCACCCAGCAGAAACTGGCCTTGGCCCACCGCGGCGCAGGAGACCTCACCCGCGCCCTGCGCCATATCGACACCGCACGCGCGGCGAGCAGCCCCACCTCACCACTGGAGCACGTACAGATCGACACCGCGCACGCCCACATCCTGCTGTCCGACCCCGCCACCTCCGACGAGGGACGCGCCATCCTCGCGCGTGCCGCCGACCTGGCCACGCGGCACGGTCTCCGCCACCAACTGCGCAGCATCGACACCATCCGCGCCAGCGAGGAGCACGCATGACCCCGATCACCGACACCGACCGGGACGACGCCCGCGCCCTGTGGGATTTCAACGTCCTGAACCACCAGGTCCGTCCGGTCTCCGCCGCTGTCGCCCTCGGCGGCTGCGACATCGGCGTCGCCACCGCTGTGGCCGACCTCCACCGCGCGGGCCTCTTCCCCACCGTGGTCTTCACCGGCGCCGTCACCGAGGCGACCCTGGGGCGCTTCCCGCGTGGCGAGGCTGTCCACTTCAGTGAGAAAGCCATCGCCCTCGGGGTTCCGGAGGGCGTCGTCCTCGTCGAGCCACGCGCGACGAACACCGGCCAGAACCTCACATTCGCCCGCACGGTCCTGGTGGACGCCGGACACCAGGTCGACTCGGTTCTCCTGGTCTGCATGCCCTACATGCAGCGGCGGGCGTACGCCACGTCCCGCAAGCAGTGGCCGGACGTCCAAGTCCGGTGCGCCTCGCAGGAGGTGACCTTCGACGAGTACGCCAAGGCGCAGGACGACGAGGTGGAGTTCATCGCCATGATGGTTGGCGACACGCAACGCGTCATGGAGTACCCGCGCCGGGGCTTCGCCATCGAGCAGGAGGTACCGGAGCGTGTCCGCGACGCCTTCGAGCGACTGTGCCGGCGCGGCTACGACGCCTGGCTCCTGGCCGACTGACCACACCCGCCCCGCCACCCGAGCCAGCGCCCTCTGCGCGATCCACCAGCCCAATCTCTTCCCCCGGCTGGCGACCCTGGCCAAGCTGTACGCGGCGGACTACTGGATCGTCCTGGACGACGTGCAGTTCGCTCGCCGCGACTACCAGCACCGCACACGCCTCGCCTCCCTCAACGACCCCGGTCGGCGGCAGTGGCTCACCCTCCCCACCCGCCTGCCCCACGGCCGGGCGACCCTCATACGCGAGGCACGGCTCGTCGACCCCGCCAAATCCCGCCGAAGGCTCCGCCTGCTCCTCCAGCAGTACTACGGAGCCGCCCCACACCGTGCTCACCTCCACACGGTGACGCAACCGCTCCTCGACCTCATGGACGAGACCGACCGCACAGCCGACATCGCCGAAGCCTCCACATGGCGCCTCCTCCACCTGCTCGGCTGGCGCGGACACATCACCCGCAGCAGCACGCTCCCCGCACGCTCCGGCCGCTCGGAACGGCTTGCCGACCTCACGCGGGCGATCGGCGCCGACGCGTACCTCTGCGGCACCGGCGGCATGCGCTACCTGCACCCCGAGCCGTTCCGGGATCACGCCATCGACGTGGTCCCCTTCAGCACACCGACCACCGGCGGCCCCTGGACCGACGCCCGGGAGATCAGTGCCCTGTGGGCCGTCATGACGTACGGCCCACAGTGCCTTTCCTCCCTTCTGTGCGCGACTGAACCGATTTGACGGTCGACCGGGGCTGAGCGGACAAGAGCCACCTCGGCCGATTGCGTCACGCACGGCGGTGGTGGCTGGCACCGCGGACGACCACAGCGCCAGAAGCCGGTTGTGTGGGAGTCGGGGAGTACGGCGCCGGGAAGGTCGACGCCGCCGTGCTCCGACGGCGGGCGGCTTCCGCGCGGCGGTTGGGAGCGGGGTTGCGGCCGGTGTGCTGGATGCGGGTGATCAGTACGCGGGTGGGGTGACGCGCAGTGCTCAACTCCCTTAGCTCGGCTGCCTCTCGCAGGAGCCGACGGGGCTGCTGACCGCGTGGGCGAGGTCGCGCGCGGCTGCATGCAGGACGTGGGCCGCCCGGTCCTCGGCACGGACCTGCCAACGCTGGGCACGTGCGAAGGTGCTCGCCGCGCTGCGAAGTTCTTCATGCACATGGGCGGGCACCTTTTGAGCGGCGGCTTCGATCAGTTCGCCGAGGGCGTCGATGTGCGCCTGGGCGTGGGCGTCGTCGGTGAGGTCGGCGTGCAGGGTGTCGAGGGCGTCGATCGCGCGATGCCAGTCGGTGGCGGGCTGGTCCCGACGAGCGGTGGGGTGCTCCTCGGGTGATCCGGCTTTTAGACGCGCCCGAAGCTTGGGCACGCTGAGATCGGGGGCGATCCGACCGCCCGGATGGAAGATCTGCTCGCCCTTCTCGTTCACGTCGCCGGGACGGCCGACGGAGTAACCGAGCAGGTCTCCGGAGGGTCCCCGGCGAGGCTTGACGGCAATGTCGTCAGCTTCGAGGTAGGTGAGAAGTTCCTCCACCCCCGCTGCGTGGGGGATGGCCGCGCGGACACGGTCCTGGAGCCACGCGCGGCTGGTCTGCTCCCAGCCGAGCCGCTGGGCCTTGTGCATCTCGGCATGGCTGGGCCGTCGCGCTGCCGTACCGTCCCCCTTTCCCAACCGGCACAGCCCGAAGTCCCTTGGATGCGGCTCACCGGCTTCACCCCGGACCGCGCCCGCCCGCTGGAGTCCGTCGACGCCTTCGTCGACTTCGCCGGCCGGCACCGGGATCTGGGGTTCACCGAGATCGTCGTCCACTGGCCGATCCCGGACTCGGACTTCGCCGTGGACGAGGGCGTCTTCGAGCGCATCGCCACGGAGGCCGTCGCCCAGCTCGGCTAGGACGCTGGCCTGTCGGACGACCTGCATGGCTCGTGGAGCGTGGGGGACGGCGGATGTTTCACGTGAAACCGGTTTCGCTCGCGGGCTCCGGGTCGGCACGCGCTGACGACGACCTCGGTCGTGGCAAGGCGACGGTCCCGGCCGCCGCTCCCGTCTGACGCCCGGTTCCGCGTGACCGCCGCCCCCGCCCGACGGCGCGATCGGTCCGGTCAGTGCGCCGACGGAAAGCGCAGGTAGTGCGGGGGCACCTTCTTCGTCAGCCAGACGCCGTTGGCGCTGACGCAGAAGGTGTGACCGTCGCGGTGCATGGCGGATGCGTCGACGGCCAGTACCACCGGGCGGCCGCGGCGGGCGCCGACCCGGGTCGCGGTCTCCCTGTCGGGTGAGAGGTGCACGTCGTGGCGGTTCATGGGCCGTAGGCCCTCGGCCCGGATCGCGTCCAGACAGCGGGCCACGGTCCCGTGGTAGAGGTACGGCGGCGGGGTCGCCGGCGCCAGTCCGAGGTCGACCTCGACGCTGTGGCCCTGGCTGGCGCGGATGCGGTCGCCCTCGATCGCGAAGCGCTGCTTGTCGTTGTCGGCGACCACCCGGTCCAGTTCCGCGCGGCTGAACCGGAAGCCGTGCGCGGCCGCCGCCGCGATCAGCGCGTCGATCCCGACCCAGCCGCCCTCGTCGAGGGTGAGGCCGATTCTCTCGGGCTGGTGGCGCAGGTGCCGGGAGAGGTACTTCGACACCTTGACGGTGCGTCGTGCATCCATGCCACCAGCGTGCCGGGAGGAGCAGGCGTCACGCAGTTCCTTTTCACCGGGGGACGCGATCCCCCGTCCAGAGCGGCGCCCGGTGCGCACGAAGGCGCTTCGCGACCGCCCGTGCCAGGAGGGCGACCGGCTCACAGGCGCGAGCGCACCCGAGCCAGTCTGCGCAGCGTCCGCGGCGTGAAGCGGGACATCGCGTGCAGGAGACGGGCCTCCGGCGTCACCGGCGCCACGGCCTCGTTGCGGACCACGGAGCGCAGGATCGCCTCGGCGACCTTCTCCGGCGGATAGTCGCGCAGCCCGTACAGCCGGGCCGCGCGCCGCCGGAGGCGCTTCTCCTCCTCCGCGTCGGCGCCCGCGAAGTGCGCCGTCGACGTGATGCCCGTGTTGACGAACCCGGGGCAGACGGCCGTGACCCCGATCCCCTGTCCGGCCAGTTCCGCGCGCAGGCACTCGCTGAGCATGAGCACCGCCGCCTTGGACGTGCTGTACGCGGGCAGCTCCCGCGAGGGCTGGTACGCCGCCGCGGACGCGATGTTGACGATGTGGCCGCCCTGTCCGCGCTCGGCCATCTGCCGTCCGAAGAGCCGGCAGCCGTGGATCACGCCCCACAGGTTGACGTCGAGGACCTTCCTCCAGTCCTCCGGGGTGTGGTCGAAGAACGAGCCGGACAGTCCGATGCCCGCGTTGTTCACCAGCACGTCCAGCGTGCCGTACTCGGCGACGACCTTCTCGGCCAGCTTCTCCATCGCCCGTTCGTCGGAGACGTCGACCGCCTCCGCCCAGGCGGCCTGCGCGCCGAGGGGGCGGGCCAGCTCGGCGGTGCGGACCGCGGCCTCGGCGTCCCGGTCCACGGCCACCACGCGGGCGCCGGCCTCGGCGAAGGCGAACGCCGTGGCCCGGCCGATGCCGCTGCCCGCCCCGGTCACCAACACGAGCTGACCGGCGAAGCGGTCGGCGTACGGCCCCCTCGCGTCGGTCGCGGGGCGCCCCTCCTCGGTCGCCGTCACGAACTGCGCCACCCAGTCGGCCACCTGGTCGGGCCGGGTGCGCGGAATCCAGTGCTTGGCTGCCAGCGTGCGGCGCACCAGCCGCGGAACCCACTGCTCCAGGTCGTCGTACAGCCGCTCGGAGAGGAAGGCGTCCCGTACGGGAGTGATGAGCTGCACCGGGACGTGTGCGCGGGCGTCGGTCCGCGGCCTGCGCAGCCGGGCCCGCACGTTGTCCCGGTACAGCCAGGCGCCGTGCGCCGCGTCCCGCGGCAGGGACGGGGTCGGGTAGTCGCCGCCGGGCGTCTTCTCGACGCGCCGCAGAATCGCCGGCCAGCTCCGGCCGAGCGGACCGCGCCAGGCCAGTTCGGGCAGCGCGGGCGTGTGCAGCAGGTACACGTACCAGGACCGGGCGCCCTGGCCGAGGAGCTGGCCCACCCGGCGCGGTGTGGGACGCCGGACGCGGGCGGTGATCCAGTGGCCGAAGTGGTCCAGGGACGGGCCGGACATGGACGTGAAGGAGGCGATGCGGCCCTTAGTGCGCTCGACGGTGGCGAACTCCCAGGACTGCACCGATCCCCAGTCGTGCCCCACCAGGTGGACGGGCCGGTCGGGACTGACCGCGTCGGCGACGGCCAGGAAGTCGTCGGTGAGCTTGTCGAGGGTGAAACCGCCGCGCAGCGGCTTCGGCGCGGTGGAGCGGCCGTGCCCCCGGACGTCGTACAGAACCACGTGGAAGCGGTCCGCGAGGCGGGCGGCGACCTCGGACCAGACCTCCTTGCTGTCCGGGTAGCCGTGCACCAGGACGACCGTGGGCCGTCGCGGGTCGCCCAGCTCGGCCACGCACAGCTCGACCCCGCCGGAGTGCACCCGGCGCTCCCGCGTCCCTTGCAGCGGCGTCACGCGCGTCACCTCTCCTCCGCCCGGCGCCGCGGACGCGGCGAACCGTCCTCCCGCCGGCGGCGGCCTCGGCCCGCCGGCGGTCCTGTCTGTCCCCGCACGCGATGGGAGCGACTGTCGCAGTCGTTAGACTCATCGTCAATAGGACGATCGCACCCCGAGGCGACCCCGTGGCGCCCCCCACGGCGCCCTCATGAGACCCCCGCGGCGCCCCTACGGCGCCGCCCCTACGGCGCCCCACCGCGGACGGCGCGTCAGGGGGCGCCCCGCACGACGCGTCAGGGATGACCCTCATCTCCCCGTACTACCCCAGACGTACGCCAAGACGGCTCTGCGGTCTGACGACGCACCCCGCCCGCCTGACTACCGTCGACGACGTGACTGTGATCGCGACCGAAAGCCTGAGCAAGCGGTTCCCCCGGGTGACCGCGCTTGACCGGCTCTCCGTGGACGTCGGACCCGGTGTGACCGGACTCGTCGGCGCCAACGGCGCCGGCAAGTCCACCCTGATCAAGATCCTGTTGGGTCTGTCCCCCGCCACCGAGGGCCGCGCCGAGGTGCTGGGCCTCGACGTGGCCTCCGACGGCGCGGCCATCCGCGAGCGCGTCGGCTACATGCCGGAGCACGACTGCCTGCCGCCCGACGTCTCGGCCACCGAGTTCGTCGTCCACATGGCGCGCATGTCCGGTCTGCCGCCCGCCGCCGCCCGCGAGCGCACCGCGGACACGCTGCGCCACGTCGGGCTGTACGAGGAGCGCTACCGGCCCATCGGCGGCTACTCCACCGGCATGAAACAGCGCGTCAAGCTCGCCCAGGCGCTGGTGCACGATCCGCGGCTGGTCCTCCTCGACGAGCCGACCAACGGCCTCGACCCGGTCGGCCGCGACGAGATGCTCGGCCTGATCCGCCGCATCCACACCGACTTCGGCATCTCGGTCCTGGTCACCTCCCACCTGCTCGGCGAGCTGGAGCGCACCTGCGACCACGTCGTCGTCGTCGACGGCGGCAAGCTCCTGCGCTCCAGCTCCACCACCGACTTCACCCAGACCACGACCACGCTCGCCGTCGAGGTCACCGACAGCGACGAGCACCCCGACGGCGCCCGCGCGCTGCGCGACGCGCTCCTGGAGCGCGGGGTGCGAACCGAGGACGGCGCCGGCCTGCCGGGCGCCGGGCACGTCCTGCTGCTCACCGCGCAGGGCGAGGAGACCTACGACCTGGTCCGCGACGTCATCGCCGACCTCGGCCTCGGCCTGGTGCGCATGGAGCAGCGCAGGCACCAGATCTCGGAGATCTTCCGAGACGGAGAACAGCACGACGGACAGCGGAAGGAGGCGGTCGGCCATGGCGGTTGAGCACCCCCCGGCGGCGCCCTCGGGCGGCCAGACCCGGATCCACGACATCGGCTACCGCACCTACGACGGCCCCCGCCTCGGCCGCGCCTACGCCCGGCGCTCGCTGTACTCGCAGTCCCTGCGCGGCGCCTACGGCCTCGGCCGCTCGGTGAAGTCCAAGGTGCTGCCGATGCTGCTGTTCGCGGTGATGTGCGTGCCCGCGGCCATCATGGTCGCCGTCGCGGTCTTCACCAAGGCCAAGGACCTGCCGGTCGACTACACGCGCTACGCCGTCCTCATGCAGGCCGTCATCAGCCTGTTCCTCGCCGCGCAGGCCCCCCAGTCGGTCTCGCGCGACCTGCGCTTCAAGACCGTGCCGCTGTACTTCTCGCGGCCCATCGAGACGGCCGACTACGTCCGCGCCAAGTACGCGGCGCTGGCCTCGGCGCTGTTCATCCTCACCGGCGCGCCGCTGATCGTGCTCTACGCCGGCGCGCTGCTGGCCAAACTCGACGTGGCCGACCAGACCAAGGGATTCGGCGAGGGGCTCGTGTCCGTGGCACTGCTCTCGCTGCTCTTCGCCGGCATCGGCCTGGTGATCGCCGCGCTCACCCCGCGCCGCGGCTTCGGCATCGCCGCCGTGATCGCCGTCATGGTCATCTCCTACGGCGCGGTCTCCACGCTCCAGGCCATCGCCGACGCCCGCGACAACACCGGCGCCATCCCCTGGATCGGCCTGTTCTCCCCCGTCACCCTGATCGACGGCGTGCAGACCGCCTTCCTGGGCGCCACCTCCGCGGCGCCCGGCGCCGTCGGCCCCGGGACCGGGCAGGGCATCGTCTACCTGGTGGTCGTACTCGGCCTCATCGCCGCCGCCTACGGCCTCCTGCTGCGCCGCTACAAGAAGGTGGGCCTGTGACCACGCTCAGCATCGACCACGTCTCCCGCTGGTTCGGCAACGTGGTCGCCGTCAACGACATCACCATGACGATCGGCCCCGGCGTCACCGGCCTGCTCGGCCCCAACGGCGCCGGCAAGTCCACGCTGATCAACATGATGGGCGGCTTCCTCGCCCCCTCCACCGGAACCGTCACGCTGGACGGGGCGCCGGTGTGGCGCAACGAGCAGATCTACCGGCACATCGGCGTCGTCCCCGAGCGGGAGGCGATGTACGACTTCCTCACCGGCCGCGAGTTCGTCCTGGCCAACGCCGAGCTGCACGGGCTGGGCGCCAAGGCCGCGCAGCGGGCGCTGGCCACGGTCGAGATGGAGTACGCGCAGGACCGGAAGATCGCCACGTACTCCAAAGGCATGCGGCAGCGCGTGAAGATGGCCAGCGCCCTCGTCCACGACCCGTCGCTGCTGCTGCTGGACGAGCCGTTCAACGGCATGGACCCGCGCCAGCGCATGCAGCTCATGGAACTGCTGCGGCGCATGGGCGACGAGGGCCGCACGGTGCTGTTCTCCTCCCACATCCTGGAGGAGGTCGAACAGCTCGCCTGGCACATCGAGGTGGTCGTCGCCGGGCGGCACGCGGCCAGCGGCGACTTCCGCCGGATCCGCCGGCTGATGACCGACCGGCCGCACCGCTACCTGGTCCGCTCCAGCGACGACCGCGCCCTGGCGGCCGCCCTGATCGCCGATCCGTCCACCTCAGGCATCGAGCTGGACCAGGCCGAGGGCGCGCTGCGGATCCAGGCCGTCGACTTCGGCCGGTTCACCGCCCTGCTGCCCCGCGTGGCGCGGGAGCACGGCATCCGCCTGCTCACGGTCTCGCCGTCCGACGAGTCCCTAGAGTCCGTCTTCTCGTATCTGGTCGCGGCGTAGGAGGCCAAGATGTACGACCCCACAGTCGCCCGACTCACCTACCGGGCCCTGCTCGGCCGCCGCCGGGCCCTCATCCTCGGCGCGCTGCCGCTGCTGCTCGTCGTGATCGCGGCAGTCGTCCGCGGTCTGGCCGGCGCCGACGACCAGACCGCGGTGAACGTCCTGGGCGGGTTCGCGCTCGCCACCATGGTGCCGATCATCGGCGTCATCGCGGGCACCGGCGCCATCGGCCCGGAGATCGACGACGGCTCGGTGGTGTACCTGCTGTCCAAGCCGCTGAAGCGGCCGACGATCGTCTTCACCAAGCTGATCGTGGCGATCGCGGTGACCATGGTGTTCTCCGCCGTCCCCACCCTGGTCGCCGGACTGATCCTCAACGGCAACGGACAGCACATCGCCGCGGCCTACACGGTGGCCGCGCTCGTCGCCTCGATCGCCTACGCGGCCCTGTTCCTCCTGCTGGGCACGGTCTCCCGGCACGCGGTGGTCTTCGGCCTGGTCTACGCCCTGATCTGGGAGGCGCTGTTCGGCTCCCTGGTGCCCGGGGCGCGCACCCTGAGCGTCCAGCAGTGGGCCCTGGCGGTGGCGCACAAGGTCGCCGGCGGGGACATGGTCACCTCCGACGTGGGTCTGCCCACGGCGACGGTGTTCCTGGTCCTGGTGACCGTGCTGGCCACCTGGTTCGCCGGGCACAAGCTGCGCTCCCTCACGCTCGCCGGAGAGGAGTGAGGGAGGGTCCGCGGGCGGGCGCCGATCACTGACCGGCGCCCGCCCGCGGACCGACCCGCGCGTCCCCGACGGCGCGCGACAAGCCGCAACCGGCGGGCGACGAGGGCGAGAGGCGAGCGCCGGGCGACGAGGCGCAAGCCGCAAGCGCCGGGCCACGAGGGGCGAGCGGCGAGCGGCGGGTCAGCCCAGCAGGCGTTCCAGCACCAGCGCGATGCCGTCGTCATCGTGGGAGGCCGTCACCTCGTCGGCGGCCGCCTTCAGCTCCGGATGGGCGTTGGCCATGGCCACGCCGTAGGCGGCCCAGCCGAACATGGGCAGGTCGTTGGGCATGTCGCCGAAGGCGATCGTGGCCGCCGCCTTGACGCCCAGGCGCCGGGCCGCGAGCGACAGCCCCGTCGCCTTGGACAGGCCGAGCGGCAGCAGCTCCACGATCCCCTCGCCCGCCACGGTGACCGAGACGAAGCCGCCCGCGGCCTGCCGGGCGACCCGGGCCAGCTCGTCGTCCGACAGCGTGGGGTGCTGGACGTAGATCTTGTTCAGCGGCGCGGCCCACAGGTCCGAGACGTCGGCGAGCGGGGTGGCCGGGAGCGAGCCGGTGAGGGCGTAGCCGGGGCCCACCAGCACCTCGCCGTCCAGACCGTCCCGGCCGGCCGCCAGGCGCAGCGGGCCGGTCTCCGCCTCGATCTTGGCCAGGGCCACCGCGGCCAGCCGCCGGTCCAGGGTCACCGAGGTGAGCAGGCGGTGCTCCCCGGCGTCGTACACCTGGGCGCCCTGGCCGCACACGGCGAGGCCCCGGTAGCCGAGGTCGTCGAGGACGTGCCGGGTCCAGGGGACGGCGCGGCCGGTGACCACCAGGTGCGCGGCGCCCGCCGCGGCGGCCGCGGCGAGCGCGTCGCGGGTGCGCGCGGAGACCGAGCCGTCGGAGCGCAGCAGCGTGCCGTCGAGGTCGGTGGCGACGAGCCGGTACGGAAGGCCGCCGGAGACGTCGTCGCCGGCGGCCGCGTGAGCGGTGGCGGTCACGGGGCGACCGGCTCCAGGACCTCCCGGCCGCCGAGGTAGGGCCGCAGCGCCTCGGGGACGTGGACGGAGCCGTCGGCCCGCTGGTGGTTCTCCAGCAGCGCCACGATGGTGCGCGGGACGGCGCACAGCGTGCCGTTCAGCGTGGCCAGCGGGCGGACCTGCTTGCCGTCGCGCATCCGGATCTGGAGCCGCCGGGACTGGAACTCGGTGCAGTCCGAGGTCGAGGTCAGCTCGCGGTACTTGCCCTGGGTCGGGATCCACGCCTCGCAGTCGAACTTGCGGGCCGCCGAGGAGCCCAGGTCGCCGGTGGCCACGTCGATCACGCGGAACGGCAGCTCCAGCGAGGTCAGCCACTGCTTCTCCCAGTCCAGCAGGCGCTGGTGCTCGGCCTGCGAGTCCTCGGGGGAGACGTAGGAGAACATCTCGACCTTGTCGAACTGGTGGACCCGGAAGATGCCGCGGGTGTCCTTGCCGTGCGAGCCGGCCTCCCGGCGGAAGCACGGGGAGAAGCCCGCGTAGCGCAGCGGCAGCCGGTCGGCGTCGATGATCTCGTCCATGTGGTACGCCGCGAGCGCCACCTCGGAGGTGCCGACCAGGTACAGGTCGTCCTTGTCCAGGTGGTAGACGTCCTGCGCGGCCTGCCCGAGGAAGCCGGTGCCCGCCATGGACTGGGGGCGGACCAGCGCGGGGGTCAGCATGGGCGTGAAGCCCGCGGCGGTGGCCTGCGCCATCGCCGCGTTGACCAAGGCCAGCTCCAGCAGGGCGCCGACGCCGGTGAGGAAGTAGAAGCGCGAGCCGGACACCTTGGCGCCGCGCTCGACGTCGATCGCGCCGAGGAGCTGGCCCAGCTCCAGGTGGTCCTTGGGCGCGAAGCCCTCGGCGCCGAAGTCGCGGATCGTGCCGTGCGTCTCCAGCGTGACGAAGTCCTCCTCGCCGCCCACCGGGACGTCGGGGTGCACCAGGTTGCCCAGCCGGAGCAGCAACTCCTGGGTCTCGGCGTCGGCGGCGTCGCGCTCGGCGTCGGCCGCCTTGACGTCGGCGGCGAGCTGGCTCGCCCGCTTCAGCAGCTCGGCCTTCTCCTCGCCGGCGGCCTTGGGGACGAGCTTGCCCAGCGCCTTCTGCTCGGCGCGCAGCTCGTCGAAGCGGACGCCGGACGACCTGCGCCGCTCGTCGGCGGACAGGAGGGAGTCGACGAGCGCGACGTCCTCTCCACGGGCGCGCTGGGAAGCGCGCGCACGGTCGGGGTCCTCACGGAGCAGGCGAAGGTCAATCACGCGGTCCAGGCTACCGGTGCCGCGTCGCCGCTCACGCACCAGTATTGACGGTGCGGGCGGCCGCGCGCCGCACGCGCCGTCATGAGCGAATTGCGCGCTGTGTCAGCGTGCGTCCCGGCGCGTGAAGGAAAGACGCGCCTTCTCCCTGGAACGGGGCGGCGGGCGGACGGCCGGTTGACCGGATTCCCTTGCGGTGCAGGGGACTTGGAGCGGTGCCTGATCGACGGTCGTCCACAGGAATCCACACCTCCGGGTGAGTTATCCACAGGCTGTGTGTAAGAACTGTGGATTTTGGAATTGATCACTCCGGAAGCGTCGAGGGGCAGGATAATTCCCCGTTCAAACCTGCCTGACATCCACTTTCGGGTGGAAAAGGGTCGTCCCAAAAGATGAACCAAGGGAAACAGACGGGCGAAGGGTGACCTACGGGAGGAGGGTGCGGCGGAAGGGGCGGCGACCGATTTGTCGACCGGACGCCCGCTGGTGTCGACTTGTCCCCAGGTCGATCGCGCTGCCTGTGGATAACTTCTGTGGATAACGAAGGTCCGCAGATAAGACCGGTCGCCACCGATCTGGTCTGCCTAGAAACGACCGTCCTGGCAGCGCGCCACCCAGTCCGCCGCCGCCATGAACTCCTCGTCCGAGGTCCCGGCGAACAGGGGCCGGAGATCGGCGACGCCGACGTCCGCCCGCGGATAGGAGCCGAGGAAACGCACCTGGAGGCAGATCCGCTTGAGCCCCATCAGGGCCTCGGCCATCCGCCGGTCGCTGATGTGCCCCTCGGCGTCGACGCAGAAGCAGTAGTTCCCGATCCCGGCGCCGGTCGGCCGGGACTGGAGCAGCATCAGGTTGATGCCGCGGCTGGCGAACTCGCCGAGCAGGTCGCGCAGCCCTCCGGGATGGTCGTCGCGCTGCCAGAGCACCACCGAGGTCTTGTCCGCGCCGCTCGGGGCGGCGGGCCGGGCGGGCCTGCCGACCAGCACGAACCGGGTCTGCGCGTTCTCCGCGTCGTGGATGCCCCGCTCCAGCGGCGCCAGTCCGTAGCGGGCCGCGGCGAACTCACCGGCGAAGGCGGCGTCGTAGCGGCCCTCCTGGACCAGCCGGGCGCCGTCCGCGTTGGAGGCGGCCGACTCCCACAGGGCGTCCGGCAGGTTGGCCCGCAGCCAGTTGCGCACCTGTGGCTGGGCGGCCGGGTGGGCGGTGACCGTCTTGACGTCCGACAGCGCGGTGCCGGGCCTGGCCAGCAGCGCGAAGGTGATCGACAGCAGCACCTCGCGGTAGATCGTCAGCGGCTCGCCCGCGACCAGCTCGTCGAGCGTGGTGGTGATGCCGCCCTCGACGGAGTTCTCGATCGGCACGAACGCCGCCTCGGCCTCGCCGGTGCGGACCGCGTCCAGCGCGGACTGCACGGACACGTAGGGGACCAATTCCCGGGTGGCGGCCTCGGGAAGCGTGCGCAGAGCGACTTCGGTGAAGGTGCCCTCGGGGCCGAGATACGCGTAGCTCGCTGGCATGACCTCACCCTAATGGCCGCCGCCCGCGTCAGCCGTGCGAGCCGCGACGCCCGTCCCGGGCGCGCGAGGCCGATGGTCTCCGGGCCGAGGGGCGGTCGGCGGCCTTCTGCATAGGTGTTCCGGCGGCCTGCTGCACGGTTGTTACGACGGTCTCCCGCGCGGGGACCGGCCCGGCGCCAATTCCTGCGCGGCAACCGGCCCGGCGCCAGCTCCCGCGCGGGAAACGGCCCCGCACCGGCCCTCGCGCGTGGAACCGGCCTGGCGTCAGCTTCTGCGCGGCAACCGGCCTGGCGTCAGCTTCCGCGCGGCAACCGGCCCGGCGTCAGCTTCCGCGCGGGAACCGGCCCGGCGCCATCCCCCGCGTAGGAGACCGGCCCGGCGCCGGTCAGCTCTCCAGCAGCCGCTGGCCCACGTACTCGCCCTTCGCCGCGCCGCCCGGCGCCGCGAACAGCCCGCTTGCCTCGTGCCGGATGAACGGCGACAGCGCGTCGCCGCGGTCCAGCTTGCGCTGGACGGGCACGAAGCCGCGCAGCGGATCCGCCTGCCAGCAGACGAACAGCAGACCGGCGTCCGGGGCGCCGTCGGCGCCGTAGCCGTCGTGGAAGGAGAAAGGCCGGCGGAGCATGGCGGCGCCGCCGTTCTGGTCGGGACGGGTGATACGGGCGTGGGCGTTGACCGGGACGACGTACGAGCCGTCCGCGCCGGTCTTCTCCAGGTCCATCGGGGTCGTCTCGGCGCCCCCGCTGAGCGGCGCCCCGTCGGACTTGTGGCGCCCGATGACGCTCTCCTGCTGGGCGCGCGCCAGCTTCTCCCAGTCGTCCAGGAGCATCCGGATGCGGCGGACGACGACATAGGAGCCGCCGGCCATCCACGCCGGTTCACCGTGATCGAGGACGAAGACGCGCTGGTCGAAGTCGTCGTCGGACGGCTTGGGGTTGCGGGTGCCGTCGACCTGGCCCATCAGGTTGCGGGTCGTCAGGGGGCGGGCGGTGGCGCCCGGGGAGCGGTTGAAGCCGTTCATCTGCCAGCGCAGCCGGGCGGCGCCGCCCGCGTCCTTCTGGATCGCGCGCAGGGCGTGAAAGGCGACCAAGGCGTCATCGGCGCCGATCTGGACCCACAGGTCGCCTCCGCTGCGGGCCTTGTCGAGCCGGTCGGAGGAGAAGGCCGGCAGGGGATCGAGGGCGGACGGCCGCTGCTTCTGGAGGCCGGTCCGGTCGAAGAAACCGTGGCCGAAGCCGAAGGTCACGGTCAGCGAGGAGGGGCCCGCGTCCTGGGCGACGCCGGTGTCGTCATGCGGGGACGGCTCGCCTGCCATCAGCCGTGCCGCCGTCGCCGACCAGCGGCGTAGCAGCGCGGCCGCCTCCGTGCGCCCGGCGCCGGCGGCCAGGTCGAAGGCGACGAGATGGCCGTGGGCCTGTAGCGCGTCGGTGATGCCGGGCTGATGTTTCCCGTGAAACATCGCCCGGTCGGCGCCCAGCGAGGTCAGCGGCGCGGCCCCGGCGGGCGCCGCCGCGTATCCCGCGGCGCCGCCCGCCGCGCCGAGAACGAGCCCGGTCGCGCCTGCCGTGCCGAGCAGCCGCCGACGCGAGACACCGGTACGGGAAGGGGCGTCCGGAGAGCCGTCCGGGGACCCGGGCCGGGTGGCGGGCTGTCGGGGGAGCCGGCCGACGGCGGTCTTCGAGGGGGACTGGTCGGTCATGGCGGGCTCAGCCGATCTGCGCGTTCTTGGCGACGGTCACCTGGTCGATGTCGGAGGTGCGCACGGTCACGGCGATCTTCCAGTCGCCCGCCAGCGGGATCTGCACTCCGCTCGCCGCCCAGTGTCCGGTGGTGATGTGGTCGGGGGCCACCGGCAGCGGCCCGATCTTCTTCGCGGCCAGGGTGAACTCGACCTTGACCTCGGGGATGTCGTACGCCGTGCCGTCGGGGCGCTGCACGTAGAGGTGCAGCTCGTTGCCGCCCACGCGTGCGGGGTCGATGTCGAGGCGTACGACGCCCTTGCCGTTCTGGCCGCCGGTGTCGTACGGCATGTCGAGGGTGACGGCGCCGGAGGAGGGGAGGGCGGACGACGAGGACGAGGAGGTCGCCGCGCCGGTCGCCGCCCTGGCCTCCTCCTCGGTGCGGCCTGGCTCGGTCTGCGTCAGGACCGTGGTGACGGCGAGCAGGACGACGGCGATGCCCGCCTCCGCCAGCACGGAGCGCCGCAGCCCGTAGCGGTGCGGATCGGCGTCGCGCAGCCGCCGCTGCCGGGCGGTGTGCACGGCGGCCTGCTGCCGGGCGAGCTGCGCGGCCCGCCGGGCATCGCTCCCGTCCGCGCCCGGTTCGGCGGCCGCGCTCCGGCGTACGGTCGCGGTCGGCGCGGCCGTCTTCGGCGCTGGAGAGGGCGCGGCCTGCGACTCCGCGGCGGGAGAGGTCGCGGCGGGAGAGGTCGCGGCCGGGGTCCGGGCGACGGCCGCCTCCCCGGGCCGGGTCTTCGCGAGCCGGGCGGCACTCTCGGCAGGGATGCCATGGGGCCGGGTGCCATCGGCTCGCATGTCATCGGCCGGGGCGCCCTCGGCCCGGGTGCCCTCGGTGGGCGCGAGTGCGGGTACGGGCGCGGGCGCCTGGGCTGGCGTCCCCGCATCGCCCTGCGCCGCCGTGGCCAGCCGCCGCGTCCAGCGCCGGGAGAACCAGCCCGTCCCGACCAGCAGCGCCACGAGGGCGATCTTGACCAGGAGCAGGCGTCCGTATCCCGTGCCGGTGAACGCGGTCCAGGAGCCGAGCTGGCGCCAGGACTGGTAGACGCCGGTGGCGGCGAGGGCGGTCACGCAGCCGAAGGCGAGGACGGAGAACCGTCGTACGGCCGAGGCGGGGACCGGAGTGTCTGCGGGGGCCCGGTACAGCGCGACCAGGAGGGCGGCGAGGCCGCCGAGCCAGCCGGCCGCGGCCATCAGGTGCACGACGTCGACCGGCATCGCGATGCCGGGCTGAAGGCCGACGGAGGCGTGCTCGGCCATCGCCCAGCTCGCCGCGAGTCCGGCGGCGACCACGGTCCCGCCGATCGCGAGCCCGAAGGTCAGGTCCCGCTTCTCCTCGCTCTCCGCGTCGTCCTCGCTTGATCCGCCGTCGCTCTCCTCCGCGGCACCCTCGCCGGACCCGCCGTCGTTCTCCTCACCGCCGCCCTCGGCGAAGCCCCTGGCCCTCTCCGGACCCCCGGCCTCATCCGAGCCCTCGGGACCCGTCGAGCCTTCGGCACCCGCCGCGCCTTCGGCACTCGCCGCGCCTTCGGCACTCGCCGCGCCTTCGGCACTCGCCGCGCCTTCGGCACTCGCCGAGCCCGACGCGCCTTCGGCTCCCGTCGAACCCTCCGCGTCCCCGGAGTCCTCCGAGCCCTCGGCACCCGCCGAACCCTCAGCGCCCTCCGCGTCCCACGCGCCCTCCGCGATCCCGGCGCGCTCCCCGCCTCCGGGCGGCTTCGCGTACGCGCCGAAGAGCACCGCGACGAACAGCGCCGCGGCGGCGAGCAGCAGCAGCCGGGAGACGAGCGCCGCCCCGGCCTTGGTCTGGAGCACCTGCCCCAGCAGCTCCAGGTCGAAGACGTCCGCGGCCTTCCCGGAGGTGGTGTAGGCGCCGCGCAGGAGCAGCAGGGCGAGGGTGGCCGCGGTGAGCGCGACCCAGCCGGAGACCACGAGCCGCTGGAGCGGCCGGACACCGGCGCCGCGCTGCCAGCAGGCCAGGACGAAGGCGGCGCCGCCGGCCAGCACCATGAACCCGGCGTAGGACACGTAGCGTCCCAGCCCGTACAGCCAGCCGACGATCCCGCCGCCCACCTCCTGGCCGCTGAGCGCGACCGAGGTCTTGGAGGGGGCGCCCACCGAGAAGGTGTAGGCGCCGCCGACCGGATGGCTGTCGGCGGAGACGACCTGGTAGGCGACGGTGTAGGTGCCGTTCGCCAGCCCGGTGCGCAGCCGGATCGCGTAGGTGGTGCCGTCGACGTGCGTCGGCGCGCCGGTGTCGACGCGTGCGCCCTTGGGGTCCAGGACGCGCAGGGAGCCGTCGTTCATGGCGACCTGTTCGGAGAACGTCAGCGAGACCTGGGTGGGGGCCTTGTCGACCACCACCCCCTGCTGCGGGTCGCTGCCGGTCAGCGCCGCGTGCGCGGCGGCGGGTCCCGCGCCGGCCAGGAGCATGCTGGCGACGGCCAGCAGCAGCAGCGCCAGCGTGCGGATGCGGGGGGCGGTGGTCTGCGTCACGGTGGTCCCTCCCTCAGTGCCCGGTCGCCGGGTTGTACGTGGCTGACTTCACCGGCATCTCGATCCGGAGGTCGCCGGACCGGGCGAAGTGCAGGTCGACGGTGACGGTCTGCCCCTGTTCGGGGCGGTGCTTCAGGCGGTCGAACATCAGGTGGTCGCCGCCGCTTCGGAAGACGAGCCGACCGTGTGCGGGGACGGCGAGGCGGCCTGCCTCGCGCATCGCGCCGTCGGCGGTCTCGTGCATGGTGACGGCGTCGGCGGCGTCGCTGCTGACCGAGGTCAGTTCGTCCTGGGCGCCGCCCTTGTTGACGACGGTGAGGAAGCCCGCGGCCATCGTGGCTGAGACCGGCTGTGGCATGTAGGAGGAGACGACGGCCAGCGACGCGCCGGAGTGCGCGCCGGATCCGGAGGCGCCGCAGCCGGTCAGCAGGGCCGTGCCGGTGAGCAGGGTCCCGGTCAGGGCCGTCGCCCTCAGCGGGAGAGAGGTGCGGCGGGTCACGGGTTCGCCCCCTGGACGATCTTGGGGAGGTCCTTGGTGTAGTCGTCGACGGTGGCGTCCTCGCCGTAGAGGACGTAGCCCCGGTCGGTCTTCGGCGAGAAGGCCATCACCTGGGTGCCGTGCACCGAGACGAGCTTGCCGTTCTTGTCCTTCCGCGTCGGCTCGACGGTGATGCCGAGGCTGCGGGCGCCCGCCTGCACGGCGGCGAAGTCGCCGGTCAGGCCGATGAACTGGGGGTCGATGCCCTTGAGCCACGAGCCCAGTTCGGCGGGGGTGTCGCGGGCGGGGTCGGTGCTCACGAACACCACCCGCAGCTCGTCCTGCTCGACGCGCGGCAGGCTCTTCTTGGCGACCGCGAGGTTGTTCATGGTCAGCGGGCAGACGTCGGGGCAGTGGGTGTAGCCGAAGTAGACGAGGGTGGGCCGCCCCGCGGTCTCCTTGCGGAGGTCGAACTTCCTGCCGTGGGTGTCGGTGAGCACCAGCTCAGGCTTGTCGAACGGCTGGTCGAGAACGGTGGCGGCCCGCTGCGCGGTCTGCCCGGAGACGACGGTGGCGGCCTTGTCGCCCTGGTCGCCGCTGCCGCAGCCGGTCAGGGTCAGCGTGGCCGCGGCGAGCAGGGCCGCCGCGGCGAACGTCTTCTTACGCATAGAGAAAGTCCCAGAGGTGAAGGGCTCCGGCACGCGCCGGGGTCGTCCCGTGAGGGCGTACGGCCCCGGCGCGGCGCGGTCGAGCTACGGCGAAACGGTCAGGCGGCGGTACGTCGGCGGCCGGCGAACACGCCGTACGCCACGCCCGCGGCGCCGAGGACGATGCCCACGACGCCGAGGACGCGGGCGGTGGTGTCGCTGCCGCTCTTCGAAGCGGCGGCACTCTGCGCGGCGGGCGCGGTGCTGGCGCCCTGGGCGGAGGCGCCGTCGGAGTCGCCGTCCGAGGCCGCGACCAGCGGGAGCACCGGGGCCGGGTTCTCCGGTTCGGCCTGTCCCTTCTGCGGCACCTCGATCCAGCGGACGACGTCCTTGTCGGAGTACGTCTGGAGCGCCTTGAAGACGAGCTGGTCGGCGTCTTGGGGAAGCTGGCCGAGGGAGACCGGGAACTTCTGGAAGAAGCCGGGCTTGATGCCGTCGCCGTCGGCGGTCCAGGTGACCTTGGTGACGGCCTCGGAGATCTTCTCGCCCTCCAGCTCGAGCGGCTTGGCCAGCTTGGCCTTGGTGACGTCGATCTTCCAGCCGTCGATCGGCTGCGGCATCACCGAGGCCAGCGGGTGGTCGGCGGGGAAGTTCACCTCGACCTTGGTGGTGGCGGCGTTGTCGCGCTCGTTGGGGACCTTGAAGTCGACGACGGTGTAGCCGCCCTTGGCGGCCGGTCCCTCCGGCTGCACGGTGACGTGCGCGAAGGCGGGGACGGACACGGCGAGGACGGCGGTCCCGGCGAGGGCGCCGACGGCGGCGAGACGCGACGTGCCGTGGCCGGCGCGCTTGAGGGCGCTGAGGGTCTTCATGACAGAGCACTCCACTTCGGGTGTGTCCGCACAGCGCCGGTGTGACCAGGCGCTGGACGGGCCGGACGGATCCGGCGCTGAGACGGATCCGGTGCTGAGAGGGAGGCGCGTGCGCGGGAGCGGCTGCGGTGCGGCCGGGCGGCCCGCGCGCGCGGACGCCGCACGACGGCGGCGGCTCCCTTCGGCGGAACCCGTAGCGGGCGGTCCGGTGGGCGCTGGGCGCGTCGTGTCAGGCGGCGAGGGCGAGGACCGCGGTCGGCGGCCCGCGGCGGGTCACCGTGTGCTGGAGGACGACGGTGCGGGGCGCGAGGGGCGCGCGCTCGGCGGCCCGGGAGCGGCGCGGGCCGGTCGCGGGCGCCGCGGGCAGTCCGGCGCGCAGCGCGCGCACCAGGGCGAGGGCCGCGCGCAGGGCGCGGACGAGCGCGCCCTCGGCGACGCCGTGCGCCGACAGCTCGATCAGCCGCAGCAGGGCCAGGTCGCCCCGGCGCAGCAGCCAGCCCGCGACGAGCGCGGCCAGCAGATGGCCCAGCAGCATGGGCGTGGACGGCAGCAGGGAGGACGCCGAACCGGCTGCGGTCAGGGCGTCCGCCGGGTGGTGCGGCGCGCCGCCGGGCGCCTGGGCGCCGGAGGAGAGGTGCGCCTCGGTGAGGATCTGGTGCGCCTGGGCGGGGGTGATCGACGAGCTGCCCACGCCGCACATGAACCGGGCGGCGCGCTCGACGAGCCCGGCGTCGGTGGCCGTCGTGGACGACGCCAGGGACGTCGGTCCGCTCGCCCCCATGCCCGCCGCGCCGTGCTGCCCCAGGCCGAACAGCGTGTGCAGCGCGATCTGCCCGACCGCGAGCGGCGCCGCGATCCCCGGCAGCGAGCGCGCCCGCCCGGCGAGCGGCGCCACGACGGCGAGGGTGCCGAGGAATCCCGCGGCCAGCGTCCACAGCGGCGCCGTGGCGCAGGAGGCCAGCGTGTGACCGGCGGCGGCCAGCACGACGCAGACCGCGGCGAACACCGCGGCCCGCAGGATCCGGAGGTCGCGACCGGCGCGTGCCGTGCGCGAGCGGGGGGCAGACATGGCGGGCTCATCATCGCACTGGCCCCGCGCGCCCCGTACGCCAGGTCCGCAAGATGCGGTACGCCCGGAAGGTCACCTTCCGTGACGGATGATCCCCGGCCTACACGAGTCGCGCCCCGGCCACATCCGCCGATCGAGCGACGAGACGACCACGCTGTGCTTACGCGCGGGCACGCGGGGCAATACGTAACGGTATGTCGAGCCGCGGCCGGGAGGCTGGAGCATGAGCATCTGGTGGTCACTCCATCTGCGGCGCGACGCCGCGAGCGTGCCGCTCGCCCGACGGCTGCTCCTCGGCGCGATGGAGACCGCGGGAGTCGACCCCGAGATCTCCTACGACCTGTCCGTCGCGCTGAGCGAGGCGTGCGCGAACGCGGTCGAGCACGGCGGCTACGCCGACGGCCCACGGGCCGCCCGGACCGCCGGGCGCGCTGAACACGCCGAGGACTCAGGACACTTCGGCGACTCCCACGACGCCGACACCTTCGAGAACGCCGACTGCGAGGCCTACTGCGTCACCGCCTACCTCGACGGGGAGACGTGCCGCATCGAGGTCACGGACACCGGCCCCGGCTTCACCGGCGCCGCCTGGCGGGCGCCGGTCCGCCCCGCGGCCGCCGACGCCGAGCACGGCCGGGGGCTGTGCCTGATCCGGGAGCTCGCCGATCATGTGCACATCGGCAACACACCGGACCGCGGCGGCGCCGTGGTGAGCTTCGACAAGGTCCTCAAGTGGCGCAAGGATCCGCCGCTGATGGCGGTGTAGCCGGCGCCTCGGCCCGGCGGGACCCCGGAATGGGCGCGGGGAGGCACCCGCGTGCGCGAGCTGGCCGTGCCGCCGAGCAGTGCCTGAAGCCCAAGGGACGGGAGGCACCCGCGTGCGCGAGCCCGCCAGGTCGGCGCGGTGGGAGGCGCCCCAAATGTGCGAGGCGCCCCTGCGTGCGCGAGCCCGCCGAACGACCCCGAGCGGCAGGCGCGCGGCCGGGGAAACGCCCCCCGCGGTGGACGAGCCCACCGCGGGAACCCTTGACGAAGTCCGCGCCGGAGACTAGGCGCCCCGCGTGCGCGAGCCCTCCGTGCGAGCGGCCCGCGCGCCCCCCGCGCGCGACCCCTCCTGGCATGCGCAACGGCCGGGCGCCCGAGGGAACCCGGCCGTCGCGCAGTGACGTGTCAGCTCTTCAGCGACGCCATCCACGCCTCGACCTCGTCGGAGCGGCGCGGCAGGGCGGCCGAGAGGTTCCGGTTGCCGTCCTCGGTGACCAGCACGTCGTCCTCGATGCGGACGCCGATCCCCCGGTACTCCTCCGGGACCGTCAGGTCGTCGGCCTGGAAGTACAGGCCCGGCTCGACGGTGAGGACCATGCCCGGCTCCAGCGTGCCGTCCACGTAAGTCTCGGTGCGCGCGGCGGCGCAGTCGTGGACGTCCATGCCGAGCATGTGGCCGGTGCCGTGCAGCGTCCAGCGGCGCTGGAGGCCCAGCTCCAGGACCCGCTCCACCGGACCCTCGACCAGGCCCCACTCGACGAGCTTCTCGGCCAGCACCCGCTGGGCGGCGTCGTGGAAGTCGCGGTACTTGGCGCCGGGCCGCACGGCCGCGAGGCCGGCCTCCTGGGACTCGTACACGGCGTCGTAGACCTTCTTCTGGATCTCGCTGTACGTGCCGTTCACCGGCAGCGTGCGCGTGACGTCGGCGGTGTAGAGGCTGTGCGTCTCCACGCCCGCGTCCAGCAGGAGCAGGTCGCCGGAGCGGACCGGGCCGTCGTTGCGCACCCAGTGCAGCGTGCAGGCGTGCGGTCCGGCGGCGGCGATGGTGCCGTAGCCGACGTCGTTGCCCTCGACGCGGGCGCGGAGGAAGAAGGTACCCTCGACGTAGCGCTCGCTGGTCGCCTCGGCCCGGTCGAGGACCTTCACCACGTCCTCGAAGCCGCGCACCGTGGAGTCCACGGCCTTCTGCAGCTCGCCGACCTCGAAGTCGTCCTTGACCAGACGGGCCTCGGAGAGGAAGACGCGCAGCTCCTCGTCGCGCTCGGCGGTGACCTTGTCGGTCAGCGCCGCCTCGACCTCCGCGTCGTGGCCGCGCACCACCCGGACCGGCCCGGCGGCCTCGCGCAGCCGCTCCGGCAGCTCGCGCACGTCGGCGGCCGGGATGCCGTACCGCTGCCCGGCCTCGGCCAGGGAGTGGCGGCGCCCGACCCACAGCTCGCCCTGCCCGGAGAGCCAGAACTCGCCGTTCTCCCGGTCCGATCGCGGCAGCAGGTGGATCGTCGCCCGGTGGCCGTCCGCGACGGGCTCCAGTACCAGGACGCCGTCCTCGGTCTGGTCGCCGGTGAGGTAGGCGTACTCGACCGACGCGCGGTAGGGGTACTCGGTGTCGTTCGAGCGGACCTTCAGACGGCCCGCGGGGATCACCAGGCGCTCGCCGGGGAAGCGCGCGGACAGCTCGGCGCGGCGGCGGGCGGTGTGCTCCGCCTGCTCGACCGGCTTCAGGTCGCGCAGCTCGGTGTCGGCCCAGCCGGACGTCATGTTCTCGGCGAGCTCGTCGGACACGCCCGGATAAAGGCCGTTCTTGCGCTGCTTGATCGGCTCCTCGGGCTCGGCCTCCGGGCCCGCTGCGACAGCAGCGGAATCCGATACGGCCGGGAGTTCCTCTGCCACGGTCTTCCTCCTCGGTACGGCACTGAACCACTCCCCATCGTACGGTCGCGCCGCAGGGGGCCCGGGGCGGCGGCGCCCGTCACCGGCGGGGCGTCCCGTCCACACGGGAACCGCGGGAGCTGCGGGAACGGACCGGGGGGACCCAGGAGCCCGGGGAGCGAGCGGCCCGGGGGCTTCGGGGTCCGGGGCCCGGGAGGGCGTTGACGGATCCCGGGAGTTCCACGGACCCGGGCCCTACGGACCCCGGCCCCCCCGGACCCCCGGCCCCACGGGACCCTGGGCCAACGGACCCCAGCCCAATGGACGGACCCCCGCCGCACGGACTCCGGGCTGGCGGGCCGACAGACCCGATGGCCCAGGGCTCCGACGAGCGCCCGGCCGCGCCCCGGCCGGGCGGAGGGGTGCATCAGGGGGCGCTGTCCGAAGCGGTCCGCCCCAGCCGTCGGCCCCGCCGTCCGAGGGGAGGGGCCCACAGGAGCCCCACAGGAGCCCCACAGGACCCCCATCAGCACTGGCGTGCGCTCCCCCGAACGGCACGCGGGCTCTGCACGGACCACGCACGGACCACGCACGGGCCACGCGCGGGTCATCCGCAGCCCGCTGCGGACCCTCAGCCCGCTGCGGACCCTCCCCCTGCCCCGCTACTCGAAGCGCACCGCCAGCAGCGCCACGTCCTCCACGCCCCCGGAGGCGTCCAGGCCGTCCGGCAGCACGGTGCGCAGCACGTGGTCGGCGACCGCGCCCGGATCGCCGCGCAGCGCGCGCGGGACGCCGGCGGCCGCCGCGTGCAGCCGGGCGAAGGCGCGGTCGGCGGGGTCCCCGGTGCGGTGCAGCAGCCCGTCGGTGTAGAGCAGCACCGTCTCGCCCGCGGCCGCCTGGAACTCCACGCTGGGGGCCTCCCAGCAGGCGAGCATGCCCAGCGGCGCGGAGAGGGAGGTCTCCACGAACTCCGTGCGCCGCTCGCCGACCAGCAGCGGCGGGCTGTGCCCGGCGCCGGCCACGGTGACCCGGCGCAGCGCGGGCTCGCAGTAGGCGAACAGGGCGGTGGCGCGGCGGGCGGGCTCGGTCAGGCGCAGCAGCAGTTCGAGGTCGGACAGCACGGCCACCGGATCCTCGCCCTCCATGACCGCGTACGCCCGCAGCGAGGCGCGCAGCCGGCCCGCCGCGGCGACCGCGCCGGGCCCGGCGCCGGTGACCGAGCCGACGGCGAGGCCGAGCGCGGCGTCGGGCAGCGGCAGCGCGTCGTACCAGTCGCCGCCGCCGCGCGGGCCGGTGCGGCGCCGGGCGGCGAGCTGGACGCCGGGGACGCGGGGCAGCCGGGAGGGGAGCAGCTCCTCGTACAACGTCGTCATGCACGCGCGCGTACGGTGACGCTCCAGGAGCCGCCCCAGGTGCTCGGCGGCGCAGCGGACGTACAGGCCGGCGAGGCGGCGTTGGCGCGCGGAGGGTTCGGCGGGCTCGTCGTAGAGCCACAGGGCGGCGCCGAGGCGACCGGCGCCCTCGGCGGACAGGGGCAGCGCGTAGCTAGCGGCGTAGCCGAGGCGGGCGGCGACCTCGCGGTGGCGCGGGTCGAGGCCCGGCTCGGCGAACAGGTCGGGGCGCACTGCCTCGCGGTCGCCGCCGGGCGGTCCGGCCGCGGCGTCCAGGAGCGGGGCGTGGGGCATCGCGTCGCGCGGCACGGTCTCGAGGCAGCCGAGGTCGGCGCGGGACAGGCCCAGGCCGACGGTGGTGTCGGGGCCCAGGCCGTCCTCGGGCTCCAGCACGGCGAGGCCGCGCCGTGCGCCCACCAGGACCGCGCCTGCGCGCAGCAGTTCCCGCAGGGCGTCGTCGACTTCGTCGGTCCTGGCCAGCCGCTCGGTCAGCTCGTGCAGGGCGGTCAGGCCGCAGACCCAGCCCGCGAGCCGGTCCTGGAGGAGGGCGCCGGGCGGGCGGTGCGGCCCGGCGGGTGCGGGGAGCGTGTGCGGGGCCTGTGCGGGACGCGGGTCGGCGGGGGTCTCCGGGGCCGGGGAGGCGGGCGGGGCAGTGTGTGCGGGAGCGGGAACCGTTGAATTGATTTCGGACACTTTCGAAGCGTGGGGAGCGTTCATGGCGTCCGGCTCTCCGGCCGGTGCGTACCGCTCAAAAGCATCGCGAACCCCCATGTCCTCTGCGCCGCCGGCAGTGTCTCCACATGTACACACACTCGTGCGGTGATGTCCAGTATTGTCCTGCTGGGATTCCTGGTGTCCGTGCGTCTCCGGGGATCTCTCTTCACACCCCTTGCGCGGTAACGAAGTTGGCTTGAAACTGCCTCGGGTGAAGGTCCGCTGCGGTCGACTGGGTGCGCTCGACAGAGCGTCACAGCGGTCGTGATGGGTACGTACTCGGAGAAGGCCAGGGGTGGTGGGGGCCGCCCGGAACCTGGTGCCGGACCCGGACGTCTTAGCCACCGACGACCGTGCCCCATCCTCGCGTGACGGCGGCGGAGAGCAGAACGCGCGGCGGCAAAGCGCCACGCTCCGCCACCCCACGCCATGCCCGTGCTCTGGTGAGACGCGTGGACGGGCTGCCGCGACGGCGGCCCATGCTCGGCCCGGAGAGGCGCCCCGTGCTCGCGGCAGGGGCGTGATGCGCCAACAGGTACGCACAGCACGGCGAAGTGCAGCGATCGACCCATGGTGTGATGTGGCCCACGGTGTTGCCAGCGGTGCAACGGAAAGGAACGAGCGCTCATGCGCGAGATCCCCGGAAGGCGACGCAGGCCGACCCCCGGGCGCGGTGACGGGACGTCCGAGCCGATCGGCGCGGCCCTGACCTACGCGGCCCGGTGGGGGTGGCCGGTCCTGCCGGGCGTGGCCCCGGACGCGCGGCGGCCGGGCCGCTGCGGCTGTTCCGACCCCGCGTGCACGGTGCCCGGAGCACACCCGTTCGAACCCGGTCTCCTCGCGGCCACCACGGACGCCCGGATGGTGCGCTGGTGGTGGACCAACCGGCCGACCGCGCCCGTCGTCCTGGCCACCGGCGGCCGGGCGCCCTGCGCGGTGAGCCTGCCGGCGCTCCCCGCCGCCCGCGCCGTCCGCGCCCTCGACCGCGCCGGGATGCGGCTCGGCCCGGTCGTCGCCTCGCCCGCGCGCTGGGCGATCCTCGTCAAGCCGTACTCCCTGGAGCAGCTCGGCGAACTGCTGCACGCCAAGGACTTCGTGCCCGGTTCGCTCCGCTTCCACGGCGAGGGCGGCTACCTTGCCCTGCCGCCCTCCGGCACCGGCGCCGGGCGGATCCGCTGGCAGCGCGCCCCGCTGCCGGGCTCCGCCTCGCCCTGGGCGCCCGACGTCGAGGCGGTGGTGGACGCCGTGGTCGACGCCCTCACGCACACGGGTGTGAGCGCGCCCGAGTTGTAGGGGTCGCGCGCCGTCGCCCTGCCGCTCGCCGTCGCCCCAGCGGGACGGGCGGGCGGTCGCCGTTCCGCGGGCACGGCGGGTCCCGCGGGGCGGGTGGGCGACCGGGGCGATGCGAACGCGGCGGCTTCCGCGAGGCGGGGGCGACCGGGCCGATGCGAACGCGGCGGCTTCCGCGGGGCGGGTGGGCGACCAGGGCGATGCGGACGCGGCGGCTCGCGCGGGACACGGGACAGGCGGGCGGACTTCGCGCGGCCCCCGGCGACCGCACCGTGCGGACCCAGTGCGCGCGGCAAGCAACTTTTCTTCGGAAGAGGGCAGTTGCCGTCCGACCGCGTTCGGTGAGCGGCGGCGGGCATGAAAAGACCCGGTTGCTGGCGACGGGGGATGCACCAGCAACCGGGCTACTGGAACGGTAACAAGAGATCGCCGGTTCGCAAATTCGATCCTGGCTTTCCAGTCACCCCGCAGGTTGCGTTTCCGGTCACCGACTGGCCCGTACGCGACGGGAGTTGTGACAGCGGTCACCTGTTCCGGAACCGGCGCCGACCGCACGCGGCGGGCGGTGCGGCAGCCCGCGGGGCGGCGGCCCGGAAGCGTCAGCTCAGCGTGACCTGCCGGTTGGTCAGGCCGCCACGGGCCCGGCGCTCTTCGGGAGTCAGCGACGCGTCCGCGGCCAGCGCGGCGGCCAGCCGCTCGGCGAACTCGGCGGCCGGCTTCTCCATGTCCTCGGCGCCCATCCCGCTGGGCAGGTCCCACACGGGAACCGTGAGGCCGTGCGCGCGGAACGAGCCGACCAGGCGGGTGCCCTCGCCGAGGTCCGAACGGCCCGCCGCGTGCAGTCGCGCCAGGGCGTCCAGCAGTGCCTCCTCCGGGTGCGGCATGACCCAGCGCAGGTGGTTCTTCTCCGGCGTCTCGCACCAGTACGCGGCCTCGACGCTGTGCAGGCGCACCGTCGGGATGGCCGCCGCGTTGGCGCGCTCCAGGGACGCGGAGACCTCCGGGGCGGCGTTCTCCGCGTCCGGGACCCAGAACTCGAAGCCCGTGTGCACCACCGGCTCGAACGGGGCGTCGGCGACGAGCAGGTCCTGCAGTCGCGGGCCCTCGGCAGGGGCGCGGCGGCCCTGCACGGGCGTGCCCGGCTCGGCCTCCAGGGCGCGCTGGAGGGTGTCGGCGAGATCGCGGCTGATGTCGCCGGAGGCGGTGTCGTTCTGCAAGCCGATCAGCACCGAGCCGTCCTCGCGGCGCAGCGCGGGCCAGGCCATCGGGAGCACCGTGGCCAGGCTGACCGACGGGACGCCCTCGGGCAGCCCCTCGCGGAGCGTCAACGGGGCCGTGGCGGCGGGCACCAGCTCGCGCAGCGCCACCCAGTCGCACTCGCCGGACAGCCCTTCGAACGGCCGCTGCACCAGCTCGGTCGCGGCGTGCGCGGCGGCTCGGCCGTGGCAGGCCTTGTAGCGCCGGCCGCTGCCGCACGGGCACGGCTCGCGGGCGCCGACGACCGGGATCTCCCCGTCCGTGAGCTGCGGGCGCTCGGCCTTCGTCTGGGGTCGCTTCTTGGCCATCTGGGTGTCTCCCGGTTACGGCTCGTCTCGTACGGGCGCGAGCCTAGCCGTTCGCGCCGTCCCCGAAGGGGAGCTGCGCACGGGGCGAGGAAAAGGGGCGGCGGCGGGGCGACGGAGCCGGCGCCCCGCGCGCCCGGATGCCGTGCGTCCCGCGCGCCCAGACGCCGTGCCCGCCCCTTGTGCCCTACGCGCTCAGACGCCGCATGCCTCTCGCGCCCAGACGCCGTGCCCGCCCCTTGTGCCCCGCGCGCCCAGACGCCGCGTGCCCCCCGTGCCTAGACGCCGCGCCCGCCCCTCGTGCTCCACGCGCTCAGACGCTGGCCCGCTCCACGCACCCAGACACTGCCCGCCCCGCGCCCAGACGCCGCCCCCAACCGTCAGTCCAGCTCCTCCACAGCATCCGCGAAGCTCAGCTCGGCCATCGCCGACACCGAGGGGGCGGTGACGCGCGTAGCGAAGTCGTCGCGGCGGCGCCCGGCGTCCGGGTCCCGCGCGTCGTCATGGACGATCACCCACACGGTGACCTCGCCGTGCACGTCGTCCCGTACGCCCCAGTCGGCGCAGAGCGCGGTGACGATGTTCAGCCCGCGACCGCCGTGCGCCGTCACCGAGGGAGTGGCCGGGGCGGGCCGGGTCGGACCGCCGCCATCGGTGACCTCGACCACCAGCCGGCCGTCCGCGTCCACGCGCCAGGCGGCCCGTACGTCGCCGTCGCCGACGGCCGCACCGCCCAGGGGCCGCCCGTGCGTGCACGCGTTGCCCAGCAGTTCGGAGAGGATCAGCACGGCGTCGTCGACGATCGATTCCGGCACGCCGCCGCCGCGCAACTGATCGCGCATCCGGTGCCGGGCTTCCCTCACGCCCGCAGGGCCGTGGGGTACGGCCATGCTCGACGACGCGGGCACCTCCTGTGCCACCACCAACGCCACCCCCGAGACCTCCTTCGCCCCACGCCACGGTGTGGATGCCCCAGCGGCCGGAAGCGGAAACCGGCCGTTCCGCGTCCGGTGACGCACGCGCGACGACCGAACACGCTTCGCACACGCGCCGAGCGCGCCGGAGCACTCCCTGTCGTCCCACGTCGTCACACGTCGGGGTGTGGCCGGATTTCTGCGGTATGGCCGAAACCGGGACCTGGACAATGCTTCAGCCGAACCTCCCAGGTCAAGCCCCGTGACGGAACCGCGTCCGATCAGCGGCCGAGCTGCCGCAGGACGGCGCTCGGCCGGTTGGTGATGAGGGCGTCCACGCCCAGCTCGACGCAGAGGTCCACGTCCTCGGGCTCGTTCACGGTCCACACGTGCACCTGGCGTCCCACCTGCTTCAGCCGCTCGACGTAGCCGGGGTGGGTGCGGACGATCCGGATCGAGGGGCCCGCGATCCCCACCCCCGCCGGCAGCCGCCCGTCGCGCAGCCGGGGCGAGACGAACTGCATCAGGTAGACCGTCGGCAAGGTCGGCGAGACGGCCCGCACCCGGTGCAGCGACCGCGCCGAGAAGCTCATCACACGCACCGGGGACTCGGCGGCCGAGGCGGGGGCGTCCAGGCCGAACCGTTTCAGCAGGGCCAGCAGCCGCTCCTCTACCTGCCCCGCCCACCGGGTCGGGTGCTTGGTCTCGACGGCCAGCTCGACCCGCCGCCCGGCGTCGGCGACCAGTTCCAGCAGCCGTTCCAGGGTGAGCACCGAGGTCTCCTCGGGGTCCTCCGGCCGCACCTCCCAGTCGGGCTCCTCGTCCCGGCCGCGCCAGGCCGCGCGGGCGCGCACCGAGCCGAAGTCGAGGGCGGCGAGGTCGGCCAGCTCCAGGGCGGAGACGGCGCCGCGCCCGTTCGACGTACGGTTGACCCGGCGGTCGTGCACGCAGACGAGGTGGCCGTCCGCGGTGAGGCGTACGTCGCACTCAAGCGCGTCGGCGCCGTCCTCGATGGCCTTCCGGTAGGCGGCCAGCGTGTGCTCCGGGGCGGCCTCGGAGGCTCCGCGGTGGGCGACGACTTGGATGGGGTGCCGGCGAGCGTGGGTCACCGCGTCATCGTGCCACCGTCGCGGGGTAGACGTGACGGCGAACGGAGGTCGATAAAGTGTCCGTTTCGCAGGAGATGCCCTATATAAGGAATGGGATCGGACCCACAGCGACCGCTTATGGTGCTCTGACGCCCGGTGGGAAAAGCTGACGACATACACATGGACGCACGTGTGACCTGCACAGCGGGAGCACGTGGTGCACGTGGTGCACGTGATGCACATCGAGCACATCGAGCACGTGGAGCACGCCGGGTCGTCGGCGGGCTCGGCGAGTGCGACCGAGAGCGACCGACAACAGCAGCCGTGGATCGAGGAGAAGAGCTGTGAGCACCGAGAACGAGGGCGCCGAGGTACCCCCGGCCCCGTCCGCACCTCCTGTGCCGGTGGACCCCGCAGCCTCCCCGCAGCCGCACGCGGGCCAGGGCGCCGGCGCCGTTCCCCCTCCCCCCAGCGCGCCTCCGCACATGCCCGGCGCCGCTCCGCACGGCGCGACGCCGGCGAGCGGGACCGGCGCCGCCTACGAGAGGGCGCCCTACGAAGGGATGCCCTACGAGGGGGCGCCCTATGAGGGGGCCCAGGCGGTCGGGCAGAGCGGCTCGCCCGTCGACGGCTCGTGGCCGCCGCCCGCCCCCGCTACACCGGCGTACATGCACGGCGGCGCGCAGGGCGGCGCGGGCGGGACCGGCGGCTGGGGCTCGCCGTACCCCTATCAGCAGCCCGAGCCGAAGCACCGGGGCCGACGCGGCGGGCTGGTCGCCGCCGTGCTGGTGGCCGCGCTGGTCGCGGGCGGTCTGGGCGGGGGCATCGGCTACACGCTGGCCCGCGGCGACGACAACGGGTCCACCACCGTCTCCGCCTCCGACAGCGGCGCCGCGCAGATCAAGCGCGATCCGAACTCGATCGCGGGCGTGGCGGGCAAGGCGCTGCCGAGCACCGTCACCATCGAGGCGGAGGGCGCCAACGGCCAGGGCGGCACCGGCACCGGCTTCGTCTTCGACACCCAGGGCCACATCGTCACCAACAACCACGTGGTGGCGGACGCGGTGAACGGCGGCAAGCTCACCGCCACGTTCCCCAACGGCAGGAAGTACGACGCCGAGGTCGTCGGCCACGCGCAGGGCTACGACGTCGCGGTCGTCAAACTGAAGAACGCCCCCTCGGACCTCAAGCCGCTCGCGCTGGGCGACTCCGACAAGGTGGCCGTCGGCGATGAGACGATCGCGATCGGCGCCCCCTTCGGCCTGTCGAACACGGTGACGACCGGCATCATCAGCGCCGAGAACCGCCCGGTCGCCTCCAGCGACGGCAGCGGGGACAGCAAGGCGTCCTACATGAGCGCCCTCCAGACGGACGCGTCCATCAACCCGGGCAACTCCGGCGGCCCGCTCCTGGACTCCCGCGGTGCGGTCATCGGCATCAACTCCGCGATCCAGTCCTCCACCAGCGGCGGCAGCGGCGGCCTCGGCGGCGCCGGCCAGTCCGGCTCGATCGGCCTGGGCTTCGCCATCCCGATCAACCAGGCCAAGTACGTCGCCCAGCAGCTCATCAAGACGGGCAAGCCGGTCTACGCGAAGATCGGCGCCTCGGTCTCGCTGGAGGACGGCTCGAGCGGCGCCAAGATCACCGACCAGGGCGCGGGCGGCGCGGCCGCGGTGGAGCGGGGCGGCCCGGCCGACAAGGCGGGCCTCAAGCCCGGCGACGTCATCACCAAGCTCGACGACCGGGTGATCGACTCCGGCCCGACCCTCATCGGCGAGATCTGGACCCACAAGCCCGACGACAAGGTCACGATCACCTACAAGCGCGGCGGCCAGGAGCACACGACCCAGGTCACCCTCGGCTCCCGCCTCGGCGACGACTGACCCGCACCCGCGCCTGCCGACCCGTTAGTCTTGTCCCCGCGCCACCGACCGAGGGCGGCGCGGGGAGGCGTGCCCGAGCGGCCGAAGGGAACGGTCTTGAAAACCGTCGTGGCAGCGATGTCACCGTGGGTTCAAATCCCACCGCCTCCGCTCGCTGAACAGTGAGAACGGCTCCTGACCAGGGTGGACGGTCGGGAGCCGTTCGTTTGCCCGTTGCCTCATGCGGCACTGGATCAGGCGGCTGTGGGCCAGGATGGGCCGTCGCTCGTCGAGCTGTACGGAGGTCCGCGGCTTAACGGGCGAGGAAGGCGAGGAAGGCGAGCGTGACGCCTGCGCCGAAAGCGGCGAAGGACAGTTGGACGTGACGGTGCTTATCCCAGGCGATCTTGCTCATGACGATGAGTTGCCGGCTCAGGACGGGAAGGACGTCGGTCTCTTCGAGCGTTCGCGCGAGCTCGTCCGTGTGTCGGTGCATGAGGTGGCCGAAGTAGATGAAGTTCGAGGCGGCTTCCGCCTCCATGGCGCGAGCCCGCATGCGCGGGATCACGACCAGCATGGCGAAGAGCCCGGAGACGATGATGAGCGCGGTTCCACTCCACAGTAGGGAGCGGGCGCCCCAACCGTGCAGATGAGCGAAGACATGGTCGTCGCTGGAGAGCGCGATGACGCCAGCGCTGGCGGCCGAGTCGAGGGTGAGGGCGAACGACGCCTTGGCGTCTGCCTTGGCAGTCCAGTTTCCCAGCTCCGTGTGAATATGCCATGCCGTCTCGACCGCCCGTTCGCTGGCGCGACCTGAAATCTGCTCCGACTCAGTCACACGGCCCGCCGGTGAGGGGACAGGTGCATCGGTATGTGCTCGCCGCCGGCATCAGCGGCGTGTGCTTGCCACATGTGGGGCTCCTCGCTCACACGCTGACAGGTGTGCTAACAGGCCTTTCGGTAGCGTCCCAGCAGAAATCGGGGGAACTCCCAGGCAATCGGGTATTCGCCTTCGATGCCTTCATCCGGATACGGCTCCACCAACTCCTCCAGGATGAGTCCGGCCTGCGAGAAAGCGGTGAGATAGGCGCTCAGGGGGCGATGGGTGTGCGTGGTGGTCAACGTCTCGTGCGGGGAAAGGGAGGTGCGGAACGGAGCTTCGATCCAGATCTCGCGGTCGTACCGGAACCATGGTTCCTTCTCGTACTTCCAGTAGCGCGGCCAGAAGCAGGGGTGCGCCACAGCGAAAACGAGTACCGCGCCCGGCCTCATCACCTCAACGCATCCTTTCAGGGCGTCGGGCATGGAGGCGACGTTCTGGAACAGCATGTTCGCGATGACGAGATCGAAGGATGCGTTTTCCAGGTCGGCGGCGTATCCCTCGATCGAGGCGCAGCGAAACGTCACGTCTTCGAAATGGCCGCCTTTCGAGCGCGCGATGTCAATGCTTCGTGAACTCGGGTCGATCGCCACGACCTCGCATTGCGGATATCGTTCCGCCAGTTCGGCCGCCAGTTTTCCGGTGCCGCATCCCACATCGAGGATGCGACCCGTCTTCTCCAGAGTGCATGCGCTCAACCCGTGGAGCGCGGGGAGAAGAATGTGGTGGTAACTGAGGTCCCGGCCTTCGCTGATCATCGCATCACGGTCGGCGGCCAACTCGTCCCACTCCTCGGCCAGCTTGTTGCTGCCTCGGGACTCGACTTTCCTCACCCTACCGAATCTCCGCTTCATAAGACATTCATCCCACTTCGCTGACGTGCGCCGATGAGCTCTTGGGTGGCATCCCAGTCGTGCTGGTATATGTGCGCCGACAGTATGTGGAGAGTCAGCGCGCCCACACCGGCCGCTACTGCGTGCGCGATCTCCTGCTGAAAATCACGCAGGGCGCAGACGTTGCCAGGCTGACTGGCCAAGATGTTCTGGCTGCGGTAAACAGCGGTGAGGGACAGGGCGCCGTCTCTGATCTTGCAGTCCATGAGGGAGATGCAACTCAACGCATCGCTCCCCGGCGCATGGAAGCCGATGGTAGCCGATTTCGTGTGCGTCTTGGCTCTGAGTCGCCCGATCAGCCAATCAATCTGATTAACGTCCATGTGGCGGCGGAACAACCGGCCGTAACTGGTCTCGTACGGCTCGACCGGCTCAAGAGACGTGTACTTCCTGAGCATGAGATCGATGCGACGCTCATCAGCGCCCGCTGCGACGAAATCTCTCCGGTCGCAGGTGCGCGCTGAAAGGCTGACGTTCAGGCGTTCGCGCAGGAAGACGCCGTCGTCGGTGACGTCGCTGCCGTGGGTCCAGACATCGCCTAAGCAGGAAAGCCACGCGTCGGCGAACTTTTCGAATACCCTCATCAATGGTCCCTCGTCTCCCAATGGCGTCGCACCGCTGTTCTGATGGGCTCGAACTCAGGAATACGCCGGGTCCAGGTGAACCCTGGTTCCAGGTCGCCTATCCCGGGTTCTTTGTTCGTGCGATGCATGAGATGATCGACCAGACGGATATGATAAGCCGCAAAGTGGCTCCAACTCGGCAGAGACCGCAGTTCCATGACGAGTTTCGGTCCGAAGCGAGGAGGATGCGGCGTCTCGGACAGGACGCTCAGATGCTCCAGCAGATGTGCGTAGTAGTAAGGGCTTCGGCGGTCTCTGCGGCTCGTCACCTCGGTGTGCGCGAGTCCGCCGGTGGTGCCGAAGAGATGGAGGATGCTGACTCTCTCCTCGAAGGCTTCGTGGAGGGCGTCGTGTTCTCTGATTCCCGTCGCCTGTCTGATCGCCTCCATGAGGATCTGGCGTGAGCATGAGTTATGACTGGCGAGTCGGGTGACTTCGGACTGGAGGTGCCCCACTGCCACGGCATCGGCGACCACACGGGTGGTCTCTCCGTGGCTGGTCTGGTGCGTGAGGTCGAGCAGTTGTCGAATGGTGACGTTGAGCTGGTTGAGGACGATACTGGCTGAGAAGTGCTCGCGAATGGTGAGGGGTTCAGACGGTTGGAAGTCCTGCTTGACCGCCCTGATGAAGCAGTCGGCCCCGGAGAATCCGCGAATGAGCGCGTACGGGCTTAAGGCCAATAACTCTTCCGTGCGATTAGCCGCATCCGGGTCGACGTTCACCAGGGACGCGGCGTCGCGCTGCCCCAGGTCAGATTTTCCGTACTGCTGGATCTTGTAGTCGATGTAGTTGCGGAAATGGGCCCTCGGATTGTGCGTGTTCTCACCCAGAAGGAACAGCAGGTCACCGGCTGAGATGCACGCCTGGTACTCGTGCAGGAGGTCCGCCACCCGCTTCGAGCGATAGGCGTCGGCACAGTGCAGCACCACCTTGTCGGCGAGAAGGAGCGCGGTCTCGACATGCTGTTCCACCGGCGCCTCCGGGAACCGGCGTCGATAAAGACTCTCGTTGTGAATGTCCGTGATGGCTACATACAGGCTCGTGGGCGGGAGATCGTGGAGCGTGATCACCTCGGGGGAGGAGGAGACGCTCAGAGCTGGTGCGGGGAACGAGGGAGACCTGCTTCCGTCGGAGGAGGCAGACGGCTGCTCGCTCTTCTGAAGGGATGCTATCCAGACGACAGTCGACGTCTCTTTGGCTTCCACCATGACGGGCGAGTAGTCGTCTGGTTCCAGCGATCCGTAGCCGGGCTTGATGATCTTCAAGAAGAAGTCGTCCGACACGGCGACCACGACGTCATTGCGTGAGTTCCGCAGGACGTTGCGCACCACGTCGTTCTCGATGATGCGGAAAGCGTGGTTCAGTTGCTCGCCGGAATAGCTGGAGTCCTCGACGGTCACCTCGCCGTGGTGAACTCCCACTCGCAGTCTGAGTGTCGCCGCCACGCTGGCCGTACGGTTGTGGTGGCGAATTCCTGCTTCCAGGGTGGGGGTGAAAGACTGGAGCAATGCCGTCTTCTGGAGGTCGGACCTGAAAAGCAGCCACTTGCCGTCCCCCGTGTCGCCCTGCGCTGCGAGCGGGTCCGGCTGAGGCATGGCCTCGATCGCGGACTCGATGATCTTTTCGAGATCGCGACGCAGTCCGGCGCGGATGGGATCCGTACGCGTGGACGAATTGAACCCTTCGATGTCCACCGTGATGATGGCATGATGCCGCGGTTCCCACTGAGCGTTGGACAATGAGACTCCCGATGCTCCTGCTGCCCATGGGTTCAACGAGCCTGCGGCTGGCGCGTACGCGGCCTTACCGGATCCTCCGCCAAAGGTACCCACCTCGGATAAGGAACGGGAAGCCTGTGGATGCCGTGCAGGGATCCGGAGTTCCTCGCTCCGACGACTGCCTCCGCAGAGGTCCGCACAGATCCGCAGCCGTCCGGAGAGGTCAGGGAAAGGTCCGGTGAGGTCTTCAGAGATCCTGTCGGGAGGCTCGACGAGGCAGGCGCCGTCCCCGGGGCGCCGGTTCCGTCAGGAAGCGCTCCCGTCGCGCAACTCGCGGAAGAAGGACCTGATGTCCGGGACCAGCAGGTCGGGCTCTTCCATCGCGGCGAAGTGGCCTCCTCGGTCGAACTCCGTCCAGCGGACGATGCGGTCGGTGCGTTCGGCGATGTGGCGCAGGGCGATGAAGTTCTCCCGCGGGAACGCGGCGAACGCCGTGGGGGTCTTCGAGGGGGCGGGCGGCTGTCCCCAGTAGGCGGCGTGGCGGCGCTCGTAGTACATGCGGGCGGAGGAGCCGGCGGTCCCGGTCAACCAGTACAGCGTCACGTTGGTCAGGAGACGGTCCCGGTCGACGGCGTCCTCGGGCTGGTCGGAGGAGTCGGTCCACTCCTTGAACTTCTCCGCGATCCAGACGAGTTGGCCGACGGGCGAGTCGGTGAGCGCGTAGGCGAGGGTCTGCGGGCGGGTGGACTGGATGTCGGCGTAGCCCTGCTGGTCGCGGCTCCACGCCCGCATCCGCTCCCAGGAGGCCCGGGTGCGCTCCCGTTCCGCGGGGCTGAGGGCGGCGAGTTCCCGCTCGGTCGGCTCGGTCGTCGCCCCGGCGTCGGGGATCAGGTTCAGGTGGACGCCGATCACGCGGTCGGGGCGGATGCGGCCCAGCTCGCGGGAGACGGCCGCTCCGTAGTCGCCGCCCTGGGCCCCGTAGCGGTCGTAGCCCAGGCGGCGCATCAGCTCGGCGAAGGCGGCCGCGACCCGGCGGTACTCCCAGCCCCTCTCGGGGGTGGGGCCGGAGAATCCGAAGCCGGGGATGCTCGGCAGGACCAGGTGGAAGGCGTCGGACGGGTCGGCGCCGTGCGCCCGGGGGTCGGTGAGCGGGCCGGCGATCCGCTCGAACTCGACGATGGACCCCGGCCAGCCGTGCGTGACGATCAGAGGCGTGGCGTCCGGTTCGGGGGAGCGGATGTGCGCGAAGTGGACGTGGGCGCCGTCGATCGTGGTCGTGAACTGCGGCCACTGGTTCAGGCGCGCCTCCGCCGCTCGCCAGTCGTACGCGTGCCGCCAGTACCGCGCCAGCTCCCGCAGATAGTCGCGCGGTACGCCGTAGTCCCAGCCGGCGCCCGGCAGTTCGTCCGGCCAGCGGGTGCGGTCGAGGCGCTCGTGCAGGTCGTCCAGCGCGCTGTCGGGGATCGCGACGCGGAAGGGGCGGATGCTCTCGTCCGGTGGTGTCGTCATGTCGGCGCAGCTTAGGCGCGTGGGCTGACGGGCGATCATGATTTTCGGCCCCACCGCCAGTGGCCCCCACCGCCGGTGGCCCCCTCGCCGGTCGCGCCATCGCCTGTCGCGCTATCGCCTGTCGCGCTGTCGCAGATCGCACTGTGGCTGATGGCCCTGTCGCTGGCGGCTCGTCCCGTTCGCCCCGTCCCGGTCGTCCCCGTCCTGGTCGCTCATCGCCGGGCGTCCCGTCCCCTCAGCGGTCCCGAGCGGTCAGGCGGGCCGCTGAGGCGATGGTCGCGCGGGCCTCGCGTTCGGTGAGGCCGGCGGCTCTGGCCGCGTCGACGAGGGGGTCGACGAGGGCGGGGCCGATGCCGCTCTCGTAGGCGCGGCAGGCCGCCCAGAACAGGCAGGTGTTGCGCTGGCCCTCGTGGGCGCCGCGGACGAACCGCACCAGGCCGTGGCCGTCCCGGGCCGCTCGCGAGGGGCCGGAGCGGTGCGCCGCGGCGGGCGGCGGGAGCAGCAGCCGCAGCAGGGCCCTCGGGCAGGGCGCCGGCGCGAGGTGCGCGGTGCCGGGAGCGACGGCGTACGCGCCGTGGTCCGAGCGGGAGCCGGGGCCGACCAGGTAGCCGCCCGCGCCGCGGATGTCGATGCCCGGTGCCAGCCGGCCGGCCGAGTTGGGGACGGCCACGCCCGGCGGCCCGCTCAGCCACAGGTGGCGGCCGCCGCTGGGAGTCATGACGACGAGGGTAGGAGGGATCGTGAACAGGTGGCGCAGGGCGATCTCACGCAGGGCCGCCGAGGAGTCCGTGCCGGTCTTGGTGTCCAGGTCTACGCCGATCAGGTGATGCGGGGGCCGGCCGCAGGCGATGCCGTAGCCGGTGGCCCAGGGGGCGGCGGCGAACAGCGCCCGGATGCGGGCGGGGTCGGCGGAGGCGTCGTACACGCCGTGGCCGGGGTGGCCGCACTCGCCGTGGCAGGGCGCCTGGGAGGGGCCGTAGCCGGGGTCGCCGCGGTGCGGGGAGCGCAGGGCCGGGAGCTTCGTCCGGGACAGGGGGAGCACGGCCAGGCCGCGCTCGGCGGCTGACAGCGCGTGGGCGAGGGCCGGGGTCGTGGCCTGCCGGCCGATGGTGGCCATACTTTCATTTTCGTACCTTTGTTCGATGATCGGAAGAGGGCGGTGTCCGCGCGCCGGGCGGGTGCGGGAATGGGGCGTCCGCGCCGGGCGCTCTCCGGCGGGAGTTGCCGGAACGCTTCCGCTCTTGGGGCGCCTGGCGGATCGCCCGGGGGGTGCCGATGGGCGTCGGCGGTGCGGGCCGCCGCGCACGGGCCTCGGGAAAGCTCAGGGATGGAATGGGTGGTGAAAGGGGTTTATCGGCATCTCCGCACCGGGTGTGCTTGCAGGGGCATGCGTCACACGTCCGCGCGGCGGTGCTCGGATGCCCCCCGCGCGGACCGGGACCGCGACGGCGCCCCCTCGTGCGGGCGCCGCCGTCGCCCCGGACAGTTCCCCCAAGCGCGTCCAGGAGAGCCCGAAGGCGGACCCGCTCAGGCCAAGCCCCCAGGGCGGAACCCCGGTGCGCCCCGCCCTCCTCGTCCACCTTCAGGAGGTGCGGGCGGCCCCGCCCCTCCGACTTGAGGCGGACTCCGCTTCAGGACCTCCGGGCGATCCGCCGCCACGGGCGGCGCTCCTAGCGTGGAGCCATGACCGCACCCGTCTGCACCGGCGCCTCGGCCGCCGCCGCCCCGGCGGCGCCGAGCCGGGCGTATCCGTCGTTCACCTCGTACGTGCGGGCCCGCCAGCCGGTGCTGCTGCGCGCCGCCCGGTCGCTGACCGCGAACCCGAGCGACGCCGAGGACCTGTTGCAGACCGCGCTCGCCAAGACGTACGCCGCCTGGGAGCGGATCGAGGACCACCGGGCGCTCGACGGCTACGTCCGCCGCGCCCTGCTGAACACCCGCACCTCGCAGTGGCGCAAGCGCAGGGTCGACGAGTTCAGTTGCGAGGAGCTGCCCGAGCCGGACCCGGAGGCCGGCGCGCCGGACCCCGCGGAGCAGCAGGCCCTGCGCGACGCCATGTGGCGCGCTGTGCTGCGGCTGCCCGCCCGGCAGCGCGCGATGGTCGTCCTGCGGTACTACGAGGATCTCTCCGAGATCCAGACGGCGGAGGTGCTCGGCGTCTCCGTGGGCACGGTGAAGTCGGCGGTCTCCCGGGCGCTCGGCAAGCTGCGCGAGGACCCTGGCCTCGGACGGGTGCGCTGAGGGGCCTGTTCACGGCGCCCCGGAGCGGCCCCCGGCGGAGTGACGTGATCGATCGCCCGGCCCTAGTGACATACCGAGCGGTATGTGCGCAGAATCGGCGCAGCCCCTACCACCGCGTAGGCCATGCCGCTCCGGAAGGACGACGCCGTGCTGAGCACCATGCAGGACGTACCGCTGACCGTCACCCGCATCCTCGACCACGGAATGCGTGTGCACGGACGGTCCCAGATCATCACCTGGACCGGGGAGGGCGAGCCGCAGCGGCGCAGCTTCGCCGAGGCGGGCGCTCGCGCGGTGCGACTGGCGAACGCGCTGCGTGACGACCTCGGCGTCCGCGGCGACGACCGGGTCGCCACGTTCATGTGGAACAACGCCGAGCACGTGGAGGCGTACTTCGCCGTCCCCGCCATGGGCGCGGTCCTGCACACCCTGAACCTGCGGCTGCCCGCCGAGCAGCTCACCTGGATCGTCGGCCACGCGGCCGACCGCGTGATCATCGTCAACGGCTCGCTGATCCCGCTGCTCGCCCCGCTGCTGCCGAAGCTCAAGACCGTCGAGCACATCGTCGTCTCCGGCCCCGGCGACCGCTCCCCGCTCGACGGCGCCACCGCCCGCGTGCACGAGTACGAGGAATTGATCGCGGACAAGCCGGCCTCCTACGACTGGCCCGAGCTGGACGAACGCCAGGCCGCCGCCATGTGCTACACCTCCGGCACCACCGGCGACCCCAAGGGCGTGGTCTACAGCCACCGTTCGATCTATCTGCACTCCATGCAGGTCAACATGACCGAGTCCATGGGCCTCACCGACCAGGACACCACCCTCGTCGTCGTCCCCCAGTTCCACGTCAACGCCTGGGGCCTGCCGCACGCCACCTTCATGACCGGCGTCAACATGCTGATGCCGGACCGGTTCCTCCAGCCCGCCCCGCTGGCCGAGATGATCGAACGCGAGCGGCCCACGCACGCGGCCGCCGTCCCCACCATCTGGCAGGGCCTGCTCGCCGAACTGACCGCCCGCCCCCGCGACGTCTCCTCCCTCACCCAGGTCACCATCGGCGGTTCGGCCTGCCCGCCCTCCCTGATGCGGGCGTTCGACGCGCTCGGCATGCGGGTCTGCCACGCCTGGGGCATGACGGAGACCTCCCCGCTCGGCACGGTGGCCAGGCCGCCGGCGCACGCGGCGGGCACCGACGAGGAGTTCGGCTACCGCCTCACCCAGGGCCGCTTCGCGGCCGGAGTCGAGGCCCGGCTGACCGGCCCCGGCGGCGAACGCATGCCCTGGGACGGCGAGTCGGCGGGTGAGCTGGAGGTCCGCGGCCCGTGGATCGCCGGCGCCTACTACAACGGTCCCGACGCCGAACTGCTGCGCCCTGACGACAAGTTCAGCGAGGACGGCTGGCTGAGGACGGGAGACGTGGGCACCATCAGCCCGGACGGCTTCCTCACCCTCACCGACCGCGCCAAGGACGTCATCAAGTCCGGCGGTGAGTGGATCTCCTCGGTCGACCTGGAGAACGCCCTGATGTCCCACCCGGACGTCGCCGAGGCGGCCGTCGTCGCCGTCCCCGACGACAAGTGGGGCGAGCGCCCGCTGGCCACGGTCGTCCTCCGGGCAGGCGCCACCGCCGACTTCGCGAGCCTGCGCACCTTCCTCGCGGAGGAGGGGAAGATCGCCAAGTGGCAGCTCCCGGAGCGCTGGACGATCGTCGAGGCGGTGCCGAAGACCAGCGTCGGCAAGTTCGACAAGAAGGTGCTGCGCAGGCGTTACGCCGAGGGGGGCCTGGACGTCACCCAGCTCTGACCGGTCGCCGCGGCGCCCGCATCCGACCGGCGCCGCGCCGCCCGTCTCCGCCCCGTACCGGTGCCGCCGGTGCGGGGCGGAGACGGTTGCGGGCGGTGGCCGGCATCCGCCGACGACCGCTACGGGACGGTCACCGGTACGGGGACGGTCACCCGGCGCCCGTACGACTCACCGAGTCGCCGGCGCGGGTGTCCGTCCCAGCCGGTCACAGGACCAAGGCGTCAGTTGGTGCCGATGCGGGCCAGCAGGTCCACGATGCGGGTCTGCACCTCGCCGCTGGTGGACCGTTCGGCGAGGAACAGCACCGTCTCGCCGGAGGCCAGCCGCGGCAGGTCGGCCTGGTCGACGGCGGCGGTGTAGACGACGAGCGGCGTGCGGTTGAGCTGCCCGTTGGCGCGCAGCCAGTCCAGGATCCCGGCGCGTCGGCGGTGCACCTGCATCAGGTCCATCACGACCAGGTTGGGCCGGAACTGCCCCGCGAGCGCCACCGCGTCGTTGTCGCTCGCGGCCCGCGCCACCTGCATGCCGCGCCGCTCCAGCGTCGCGGTCAGGGCCAGCGCGATCTCCGCGTGCTCCTCGATCAGCAGGACCCGCGGCGGATGCTGCTCGCTGTCCCGCGGCGCCAGCGCCTTCAGCAGGACGGCGGGATCGGCGCCGTAGGCCGCCTCCCGGCTCGCCTGTCCTAGTCCGGCCGTCACCAGCACCGGCACCTCCGCGGCGACCGCCGCCTGCCGCAGCGCCTGTAGCGCGGTGCGTGTGATCGGGCCGGTCAGCGGGTCGACGAACAGCGCGGCCGGGAACGCCGCGATCTGGGCGGCGACCTCCTCGCGCGAGTGCACGATCACGGGCCGGTAGCCGCGGTCGCTCAGCGCCTGCTGGGTGGTGGCGTCCGGCGCGGGCCAGACCAGCAGCCGGCGCGGGTTGTCCAGCGGCTCCGGCGGCAGTTCGTCGTCCAGGGGCTGGGGGCGCGGCATGTCCGCGACCTCCACGGCGCCGCCCGGACCGTCCAGCGGTTCGGGGCCCTCCGCGGCGTTCTCGTCCGGTGCTCCTATGGCGTAGGACCGGCCCGGACCGTCGTTCACCTGGTTTGCCTGGCTTGTGTGGTTCGCCTGGGCCCGGCGGGGCTGCCCGGCGGGGGGCGTGGGCTGCGCCGGGGACGCGGCGGGGGCGGCGGGGCGCGCGGCGCCTGCGGGCGTGCTGCTCGCGGGCGCCTGCGCGGCGGCCTGTCCGGGACGTACGGCGGCCGGGTCCGGCGGGGTGCCGAGCTTACGGCGGCGGCCGGAGCCGTTGGTCCCGTGCGGCGGTGTGGCCGTCGGCTGCTGCACGTGAGCGGCCTGGCGGCTGAACGGCACGCCCTGGCCGAGCGTGCGCACGCTGAACGCCCGGCCGCCCTGCGTGGACTCGGTGTCGGCCGACGCACTCGCCTCGGCGGGCAGCGGCTGAGCCGCCCGCGGGGCCGGGACCTGCGCGGGCCGCGCGGCCGGGCCGGGCCGCGCGCCGCGGGGAGCGGCGGGCGAACCCGGGGCCGGCTTGGGCGCGGCCGGGGGCTGTCCGAGCGCGGGAACGGCGCCCTGCTCGGGCGGGAGCGGGGCGCCGGTCGCCGGGACGCCCTGCGGCGCCGCCCCCGGCGCCGTGGCGGAGGCGGGACCGGCCGCGAGGGCCTGGCCGGGGGCCGGTGGCTGCGGGGCCGAACCCCGCGGCGGGGGAACGGGGGCCCCGGGCGCACGGGGTGCGGAGGCGTCCGGCGGCTGGGGGGCGCTGGGGCCGCCCGGCGGGACGGGCGCACCGAGGCCGCCGCTCGGGGGCGCCGGAACGCCCGACGGCGGCGCGGTGGCGGGCGGTACGGCGGCGGCCGGTGCGGCGGCGGGAGCGCCGGGAGTCGCGGAAGCCGGGGGAGTCGCAGGCGCCGGAGATGCAGCCGGACCATGCGGAGGCACGGGGGCGCCGGGGCCGGGCGCGGCGGACGCGTCACCGGACCACGGCTGGGGGGCCGCCGCGCCCGGCGCCACCGGACCGGCGGGGGCGGGAGCGCCCCCCTGCGGGAGGGGGCGAGCGGCGGCCGCCGGGCCCTGGGCGCCCGGGGGCGGCACGGGGCCGAGCGGCCCGCCTTGCGCGGGCGCCGGAACGCCGCCCTCCTGGGCCACCGCCCGTCGGCGCCGACCCGTCGGCGCGCTCACCGGATGCGGCTGCGGCGGAGTGTGATCGTCGTCCTGGCTGTGAGGCACGGCCTCGTGCCGCCCCGCAGCGGCGCCGCCGGCAGCCTCCGCCCCCGGACCCGGGGCTTGGCGCGGCACGCCCGCCGCCTGACGCGCTGACGGCGCCGCGGCCTGCACCTCTGACGCGGACGGGACCCGGGCGCCCGGCTGAACCTCGCCTTGGGGTGCCGACGCGGACTGCGGCTGAGACTGCGATCGGGGCCGGGACTGCGGTCGGGGCTGGAGCTGGGGCTGCGGCTGGATCACGGCGTCGGCCCCCGACTCGCCCATGGACGAGGGCGCGGGCGGGGACGTAGACGCGTGCGCCCCCGTGGACCGGTCCGCGTCGGCGGGCGGCAGGGCGAACACCGTACGGGGAGCGGCCTCTTGCGCGGCGGCGCGCTCGGTCGCGGCCGCCAGCGCACGCCTGCGGCGCCCGGTGGGCTGCTGGCCGGGCACGGGGGCGAAGCCGTCGCCGGAGTCCGCCGACTCCGGCGCCGCGGGCAGCGCGGCGGGGAGTGCCGGGGCCTCGCCCGTGTCCCGCCGGGCCCGCCGTCCACTCAGCGCGGGCACGCCCTGGGGGGGCACCGTGCCGCCTGCGGGCACTCCCTGGGGCGGCACCGTGCCGCCGAGGCCGGATCCGGAGGCCGCCGCTCCGGCCGCGTGCTCGGCCGCGGTGACCACCGCGCCCTCGGCCACACCCTCGGTCACGCTCGCGTCCTCGGCGGGCCGTCCGCGCCGCCGCCCGGTCCCGCCGGACCCTTCGGCGTCCTCGACCGCCGCGTCCGGCGCCGCAGCCTGCGCCGCCTCTTCGGCGGCACGGCGCCTGCGCCGCCCCGTAGGAGTGGCCTGGGAGTCGGCGGCCGAGGCGTCGGCGCCCGGAGCGTCGCCCTCGCCGTCCAGGAACGCGTCGGTGGAGCCCCGCCGGGCCCGCCTGCGCCCGCCGCCCGAAGCCTGGGCGGGCAGCGCGACCTCGGCGGAGACGCCCGCGCCGGGCGCCGCACCGGCGCCCGCGCCCAGGTCGCCGACGACGGCCAGTTCCGCCCCCACGCCAGGCGCCGCACCCGCACCGGCGCCTGAGCCCGCGCCCGGCCCCTCGACGGCGAGCGGCGCGTGGCCGTACCCGGCGGCGCCCACGGTCCCGGCCCCGGCGCCGATCGGCACGTCCAGGACGTAGGCCGTACCGCTCATGCCGGGCACCTCGTGGGTCTGGAGCACGCCGCCGTGCGCCCGGACGATCCCGCGCACGATCGGTTGGTGCACCGGGTCTCCCCCGGCGTACGGCCCGCGTACCTCGATACGGACCGCCTCGCCGCGCTGCGCCGCCGCCACCACGACGGTGCTGTCCATGTAACCGCCGGTCGACACCGGCGCGTTGCCGGTCGAGTCGACGCCGGCCACGTCGGCGACGAGGTGCGCGAGCGCGGTGGCGAGGCGCTGCGGATCCACCTCGGCCTCGATGGGCGGCGCGTGCACGGCGAACTGCACCCGGCCGGGCCCGACGAGTTCGACGGCCCCGTCGATCCCGGCGGCCACGACGGCGTCGAGCATCGCCTTGGTCCGGGTGATCTGCTCGCCGCCGGTGTCGAGGCGCTGGTAGCCGAGGACGTTGTCGATGAGGGTGGTGATCCGCGAGTAACCGGCCGACAGATGGTGCAGGACCTGGTTGGCCTCCGGCCAGAGCTGACCGGCGTCGTCGGCGGCGAGGGCGGCCAGCTCGCGGCGCAGTTGGTCCAGGGGCCCGCGCAGCGAGCCGCCGAGCAGGGTCAGCAACTGCTCGTGCCGGGCGGCGAGCGCCTCATAACGGTCCTTCTCCCGCTCGCCGAGCGCGGCGTACCGGTCCTCGTGCGCGGCGAGTTCCTCGGTGTGCCCCTCGGTCAGCTCCTCGACCGCGGCGACCTGCCGCTGGCGCAGCGCGGTCAGGTCGGAGGCGTGCTCCTCGGCGAGCTGCTCCAGCTCCTGCGCGTGCCGCTGCTCGGCGGCGTCCCTCTCGTCGGTGAGCGCGTCGTAGGGGCGCCGGTCGGCGAAGGTCATCACGGCGCCGACGAGCTGGTCGCCGTCGCGCACCGGCGCGGTGGTGAGGTCGACGGGCACCTTGTCGCCGGCCTTGGACCACAGCACCTGCCCGCGCACCCGGTGCTTGCGCCCGGAGCGCAGGGTGTCGGCGAGCGGCGACTCGTCGTAGGGGAACGGCGCGCCGTCCCCGCGTGAGTGGAGGACGAGGGTGTGCAGCTCCCGGCCGCCCAGCTCGCCCGCCCGGTAGCCCAGGATCTGCGCGGCGGCGGGGTTGACGAGCACGACCCGCCCGTCGGTGTCGGTGCCCACGACGCCCTCGGAGGCGGCGCGCAGGATCATCTCGGTCTGCCGCTGCGAACGGGCCAGCTCGGCCTCGGTGTCGACGGTGCCGGACAGGTCGCGCACCACCAGCATCAGCAGTTCGTCGCCGGTGTAGCCGTGGCCGTCGTAGGCCTGCTGGCCGTCCTCCAGGTTGGCGCTGGTGACCTCGACCGGGAACTCGGCGCCGTCGGTGCGCCGCGCGACCATCCGGGTCGGCTTGGTCCGTCCGGGCGGGTCGATGTGGCCGGGGCGGCGCATGGAGCCGGGGATGAGCTGGGAGTCGAACTGCGGCAGCAGGTCGAGCAGCCCGCGCCCCACCAGGGCCGTGCCCGGCGTCTCGAACGCCTCCAGGGCGATGGTGTTGGCGTTGACCACGGTGCCGTTGGCGTTTACCAGCAGCAATGCGTCGGGCAGCGCGTCGAGTATGGCAGCGAGGCGAGCAGCGCCTCGGGATGGCCTGCTGCTCACGAGACGCTTCCTCCCTGTTACCGCACCTTACCGACCGCGGGTGCCATCTTGCCAACCGCCCCGCGGCGTGTCACGCGAGCGAGTCTAAGCGCTGGGGTCGCGCACGCGGCGCCGGATGAGAGGGAGGTCGCACGACGAGGCGGCGCCGGGCTCGTGACCGCGCGGTTCCGCGTCGTACGCCCTCCGCACGACCTTCACCGGCCCCGGGCACTCCCCCTGCGCGCCGGGTCGAAGATCTGCGCGGGGAAGCCGGACGGCGGGAAACCCACGGGCCCGAGGTGGGGGCCGAGGTCGGGGAGGAACGGCACGAGCCGGTCCCAGCGGGCGATCTCGCAGCCGTTGCGGCGGTCGTAGCGCGCGTCGACCGGCCGCCCGGCCCAGGTCCCGGTGACGTGGGCGGTGGCCGGGCCTCCGTACTGCTGGGTGCAGAAGCTGCCCTGCGGCACGCGCGCGAAGGTGTCGCGCCCCCACACCGTGTTCCGGTCGAGCGTGGCGCAGGCGCGCCGCGGGTACGGGTGCGTCCCGCCGCTGGGGTGGCAGAAGAGGTGGTACGTCCCGTCCCGGCTGGCGCCCGCGTGCCGCACGGTGAGGGTGAGGTGATCGCCGTCCCGGTCCTCGTCGCGCACCGGCGGCGGCGCGACGGAGGCGCCGACGGCTGCGGCGGAGGCGTGGGAGGCGTGGGAGGCAGTGGTGGCGGGTGCGCCGGCGGAGGAAGTGGCGGCGGGGGCGCCGGCGGAGGCGTCGGCGGGCGCGGCGGACAGCGCCGTGAACGCGAGGGCGGAGGCGGAGACGCCGAGCAGGAGCTGCCGCAGGGAGCGGCGCGGGAGACGTGAGCTGAGCTGCACCATGTCCGCACTAACGCCGGCCGCCGTCAAACGTTGCGGCCGCCGCCGGAGCGTCACACGGACAGCCGCCGAGCCCGCCGCCGACGCGAGAGGAAGGGCTTTGCCCTGGGCACTGCCCGCCTAGTACCGTGGGGAGCGATTGGTGGCGCCCCGCTCGTGTGTGTCATCATCTGCACGCACCACTCGCGCGCTGGCGTGAGCGGTTGTGCTGGAGGCGTCGCCTAGTCCGGTCTATGGCGCCGCACTGCTAATGCGGTTTGGGCCTTAAAGCCCATCGAGGGTTCAAATCCCTCCGCCTCCGCGCGTGATCACCGAAACCCCGGTCCCGAGGACCGGGGTTTCGCCGTTCCCACCCCCGACGGCCCCCGCCCCCGCACCTGCCCCGACAGCCGACGTTTCGCACGTTTTCCCAGCTCACAAGGGGTGCGGGGAACGGATTTCACATGACGGCGGCAGTCATGTAATGTTCTTCCTGTCGCCGCGACCGAGCCGGAACGGCCGGAAGCGAAGACAGAAAACAGAACAAGCACTCGTAGCTTAACGGATAGAGCATCTGACTACGGATCAGAAGGTTGCAGGTTCGAATCCTGCCGAGTGCACAGCACGTCAGAGGCCCTGTGGAGCGATCCACAGGGCCTCTGCTTTATGCCTTGACGGCAGTGTTTGACGGCAACCGGATTCGGGGGCCGATCAGACGGCTACCGGGACACCGGCCGCACCGTCATCGTCGTCCGGATCGTTGCCGTCACCCCTCAGCGCGTCGCCGACACGATCGAAGGCGGAGCGCTGCGAGTCGAGCCGGACGAAGGTGTAGATGTCCATGGTCACGCGGATCGAGCTGTGGCCGAGGACTTCCATGATCATGCGGGCGTCGGCGCCTTGTTCGTGGAGGAGCGAGGCGCAGGTGTGGCGCAGGTCGTGAAAGCGGACTCTGCGGACGCCGGCGCGGACGCTCAGCACCTCGAAGGAGCGGTTCAGGTTGCGCGGCTCGATGGGGGTCCCGTTCTTGGTGGTGAAGACGAGGCCCTGCCCCGTGCCCTTCCAGGTGTCCCCCGCGCCCTTCCGGTCGGCGATCTGCTGGGCGCGCTGGGCACGGAGCGCCGTCACGCACTCGGCCGGCAGGGCCACGCGACGAGCCGAGCGCTGAGTCTTCGGTGCGACGATCAGCAGTTCACCGCCGACTCGCTGTAGGGCCTGCCGAACGGTGAGCACGCCTTCGTGAAGGTCCACGTCCGACCAGCGCAGTCCCAGCAGCTCACCGCGCCGAAGGCCGATGCGGACCGCCAGTTCGTACGCGGCCCACAGCCGGTTGTCCCGGGCCGCCGTCAGGAGCTGACGCACCTCCTTGGCGGTGAGCGGTTCGATCTCGCGCTTGGTTCCCATGCTCAGCTCCACGTTGCGGGGCAACTCGTCTTCGCGTACGGCGTGCTGGAGAGCGGCGCGCAGGATCACCAGCAGGAAGCGCACGGTCCGGTCAGACGGGAGTTTCTTGCAGCACTTCCGGAGGGCGCAGCAGCGCCGCTTGTGCTCCGGCCGCTTCCTGTCCTTGCCCTGCGCGCAGCACTGGCAGGTGACCGCCGTCTTCGCGAGGAAGGCGCGGATATCGCGGGCGGTGAGCCGGACCAGCTTCTTCTTGCCGAACTCCGTGGTGACGTAGTTGCGGACGAGGGATTCGTAGTTGACGTAGGTCGTCCTGCGGACCTTGCCCTTGGCGACATTCGTCAGCCAGTACGCCAGGTACTCGGCGATCGTCATCTTGCTGGTGGCGACCGGGAGGCCGTTGAGGGAGTCGGCTTTGAGCTTGGTCAGCTTCTCGTGAGCCTCGTCCCAGGTCTTGCCGTAGACGCTGCGCCGCTTGTACGTGCCGTCCGTCGTCAGGACGTACGCGCTGCCCTCCCAGCGGCCGTCCTTACGCTGGTAGATGGTGCCCTCGTTGTTGGCGTTCTTCTTCGGCTTGGCCATCAGGCGGCTTCCTGTTCGGTGCGGAGGGATACGTAGGCGTCCAGCGCGGCTTCGCTGATGCGGCGGCAGCGGCCGATCTTGAAAGAGGCGAGTTCGCGGGAGCGGATCAGGTCGTGGACCTTCCAGCGGCTGATGCCGAGACGCTCGGCGACCTGGTCCACGGTGAGTACGGCGGTCGTCATGCAGGCTCCAGCCCTTCGCGCTTGAGGCGTTGGGCCTGGCAGACGTCGTGGCGGGTCTGGTTGGCGAGGAGTTCTTCGCCGGGGCGGTAGCCGGAGGCGAGGTAGGCCCAGGAGGACTCGGTGACGAGCACGGTGTCCGGGGCGGGTACGGGGTGGCCGGCGCGGAGGCGGGTGGCGTCGGCCTGGGCGAGGCGCCAGGCGCGGCGGACGTCGCGGAGGGCACCGAGGGTGGTGGAGTAGGCGCGGGACTTGGTGGAGAAGTGGCCGCGGAAGCCGAGCATGTGGGCCCACTTGCAGAGCTTGAGGTCCGCGAACTCGGGCAGGCCGCCGAGGTCCCAGGCGGTGCGGATCATCTGCCGCACGTGCTGGTGGACGGGCAGGTCCCGCAGGGGTTCGGCCTGGCGGGTGCCTTCGCAGTCGGGGCACAACTCCCGGATTCGGCTGCCGACCGTGCCACGGCCGGAGCAGGTCCGGCAGACCAGCGAACGGTCAACCGTTCCGGAGTCCTCGGCACTCTTTGTGGCGTACTTGGCGATGTAGCCCGCCACCGCCTTGTCAGTGAGTTCGCCGTCGCCGAGCGCGGTGATCTCGTCCACCTTGAACGTCTTGCCCCAGGCGATTTTCCGGTCCCCCACGGTGTCGGAGACAACGGTCAGGGTGGTCCGCTTCAGCGCCGGCTTGATCGCGCGGAGGAGGTGGTCTGCGCTGGCCCAGGCCGGCGGGGGGTTGGTGTGGCCGTCGGGGCCGTCGAAGCGGATGACGGCGTGGAAGTGGACCAGACCGCGCTGCTGGTACTCGGCGACCTTCGCGAAGGAGATCCGCAGGGCCGCGTTCATGTCCTTCTGCGTGATGCCGAAGTTTGCGGCGAGGGTGCGGCGGAGGTTGAGGGTGAAGCGTGCCCAAAGAGCGCTTGCGTGGGCGTTCCAGAGCACGGCGCTGGTGTAGTCGTACGTCTTCGGGCTGAGAGGGGTGCCGAGTTCGGGGGCGCTGTCGGGGTGCCGGGTGCCGCAGCGGCAGGGCTGGGGCTTGCCGTCCTTGGTGGTGGGTCGGTTGTGGACAGGGCCGAAGGAGGGCGCGGTGAGGGTCAGGAAGACCCTGGGGTGGGTGCGGATGGTTTCGGGGACGTTCTTGCCGCCGGAGAGTCCGGCGCGGATGAGGTGGTAGGTGTCGGCGGCGTAAAGGCGGGAGCAGGTGGGGCAGCGGGAGGCGCGAGGGTTGCCGCAGGTGGTCAGCAGACGTCCGGTGGGCTCGTGCAATGACCAACAGCAGCTCCACTCAGACGCCTTCCGCCCAGCCCCAGCAGTCCTACCCGGCTCCCGCAGGCCCGGCTGCCGCGGCCCTGCTCCCGCTCCTGATCCTGCTCTTCGTCCTCGTCATCCTCATCATCGGAGCCGGCCTGCTCTACGTGACGATCGCGCACCCCTCGCTCGCGACCCCGCTCACAGTCGCGGTCGCTGGCGTGACCCTCGTCGTCACGATCACAGGTGCGATCGCCGCTTTCCTCGCCATCTCCAGGAGGTAGATTTCCGGCGCAAAAATGGTGCGTTCTCACCGCCACAGCAAACGAGCGAGCCTGGGACCGCGAACCGGTCCGAGGCTCGCTTCTGCTGCTTTGCCATCAGAGCGCCTTCTTCTCGCCGACCAGAGAAAGTGGTGCGGTCCGGAGCTAGGCGGCTGTGGTGTGGGTGAAGCCGAGGGAGGTGAGCCCTTCGGTCTGGCAGAGGTGGTCGGAGGGGCCGCCGACCTCGGTCTGGAGGAGTTGGTAGGCGGCGCCGTGGGATTGGCCCCAGTGCATGGCGGCCCGCCACAGGACGCGACCGAGGCCCTGGCCCCGGGTTTGGGGCAGGACGGCGAAGTACTGGGGGAGGAGCTGGGGGCGTCCGATGGCGTCGGCTTGGATCTCCATGGGGCCGATCGCGCCCACGATGCGGTCGTCGACGGTGGCGGTGAGGACCGGGCCGCACCGGCCGGCCTGCATCCGGGCGTGGAGGAAGGCTAGGCCGTCGGCGGCCATGGCCTCGGCGAACGGCGCGAAGGTCTCCTGCACAGCGGTCGGCCAGGCGGCGACGGGGCGGACCGAACCGTCCGGGGCAGGGCAAGGGCCGGTGGTGAAGTCCTTCAGCTGAATACGGGTGCCGCGCGGGTGCGCGGTCTCGGGATCGAGGGGTCGTACGACCCGGGCACGGGCGACGTCGTGTACGGAGGCGAGCTTGGCGGCCAGCTCGGCGGCCTCCTCCACGACGCTGCCGTGGAGCCCGTAGGCGAAGACCTTCACGGCGCCGCGTCCGCGCCGGGTCAGGGTGGGAACGAGGGTGCGTCCGGGCTGGTGGACGATGTCCTCGCGGAGGGCTCTCTCGTGCTTCTCGCCACCCCAGCGCCGGTCCTTGTCGTACGGCAGGAAACCCTCGGTATCGGCCGCTCGAAGGACGTCCTCGAAGAAGCCGACGGACAGTGTGTCGGGGTGGACGGGACCAAGGGTCGGCACGATAGGCGCGGTGAGCACGGGCCGCAGCCAGTCCCAGCGGAAGAGCATGAGCGGCACCCTAGCGGCGGGGCGGGCAGGGCTCAGGCCCCGACGCGAGCGCGCCGGGGCCTGAACGGAGTTGACCGGATCGTGTCGGTTAGTGGGGGTTGTCGTCACCGGCATCGCAGGAGCACTCCGCGCTCTCCACGATCACGTCGAGGTCCTGGACGGCGGTGATCGACGCGGTTGCGACGGGCGGGGCGGCGCGGCGGGCCGAGGCTGGCGGGCCGGGGAGGATGGTCACCGGTACGGGCGGGGTCATGAGGCGTTCTCCTTGTCTCCGTGCTGGCAGTAGCTGTGCAGCGGCGCCTTTGCCTCCTGGTAGTGCTTGGCCAGGGGGCGGCAGACCCGGCAGGTGCCGGACAGGGCGCAGCCCTCGCACCCTCCGGTGCGAAGCATGAGGCGGTCGGCGATGGCGCCGAGCCGGGTGAGGCCGTCGATGCCTTCGGTCATGAGGTCGATCTGATCGTCGCGGCCGACCTTGCAGATCGAGACCTTGGCGTGCGGGTCGGCGTGGAAGAAGGTGTGTCCCGCGTTGCAGCCGGCGAACGGCTTGCGTTGCCGCAGGTGGGCGGCGGACTGGGCGAGCAGCGGCTCTCTGCCGCCGTAGATCGTGGGCGTCATGTTCGTGTACGCGTGGTTCTCGACGTTCCACTCGTCGGCGAGGGCGGCCATCTCGTCGGCCCCGGAGGCGTTGTCCTCGGTCACCACGACGTTGATGCGCAACGGCAGGCCAGCCTCACGTGCGGCGTCCATGCCGCGCCGGAACGCCTTCCACGCCCCACGGCGCTGGGTGAGCGTGTCGAAGAACTCCTCGCTCGCCCCGTACATGCTGACCACTAGTCGGTAGGGCGGGCAGTCGCGGAAGAGCTTCAGGAGGTCCGGACGCCAGAGCAGCGAGCCGTTGGTGGAGATGGTGAGCATCATCCCGGCCTGCCAGGCGTACCGGTAGGCGCCCTGGAAGTGGGGGTCCATGGTGGGCTCGCCGCCGGTGATCTGGAGCCAGAGGACGCCGGCCTCGCGCATGATGTCGAGCAGTCGCACCTTGTCGTCCCAGCCGAGGCCGGAGAAGGGCCGCTCGCCGAGGTAGCAGTGCTTGCAGCCGAAGTTTCAGCCGAGGTTGATCTCCCAGGAGGCCCGGCAGTAGCCGTACGGGGACGGCTCGCGGACCAGCACGGTGCTCTGCGCGGTCTGGCCACCCAGGTCCAGGCCCCATACGTCGGCGGCGGTCTGCACCGTCCAGGCGGGGAGCAACTCACTGGCGGTGGCGGCCTGGCGCAGGCCCTCGAAGTGGTCGGCAGAGATGCGGGCGCCGGCCCGTGCTCCCGGCTTGAGGAGAAGGTGTCCGTCGAGGAACGGGGAGGCGATCAGAGCGTGGGCCATCAGTGGCCCTCCTTCCGGATCACGGAGCGGGACAGCGAACGGGACTCCTGTCGGCTGGCGCGGCAGTGGATCTCTCCCAAGCCGTTGCAGGTGCCGCAGGTCTTGCCGGACGAGTTGGCGCCGCTGCCACCGCAGTCACCGCACTGTTCGTTGCGAGGTGAGCGAGGGCGCTGGGGCTTGTGCGGGCCCGCGATCAGCTGGTGCACGAGACCTCCCCCATGGCGTCTTCCCAGGTGTGCGGTTTGGCGTGGTCGGCGAACAGACAGCAGCCCTCACCGTCAGAGCCCGGGGCGGCCACCTGGCAGTCCGGCAGTACGACAAGTTCCGCCTCGTCCACCCCGTGCCAGCGGAGCCACAGCGCGGTCCCGTACGCGCCGGCGTCGGTGAGGAGACCGAAGTGCTCACCTTCGTCGTGCGCGGACAGCTGGCACTGCACGGCCCTGTCGATGTACTGGGCGGCCGACTTCTCCCGTGCTTCCCGTGCCAGGTCGAGGGGCACCCCGCGCCAGTGCGCGCACCGCATCACGACACCATCCGGAAGGACGAGACGGACTTCCCGGCCTGCTGCGAGCACCGGGGGCAGGCGCACGGCGGGTAGCGGCCCGGGTTCTCCGGGACCACCGGGTCCTCGCCAACGCGTACCTCCGTGAGAGGCCCCCACGTCTGGCCGGAGTCGCGGGAGACCCGCAACGTCATCCGTACGTCGCCCTGTCCGTTCGCCATGCCAGGAGCATCGCGATCCGCGGGACCGGCCAGAAAGGCCAAGCGGATTACCCAACTTGGGTAACATCACCCTCGGTTGACCAAGTGCAGCGATCCGTAGTCTTCATGCCGGAGCGTGCCCGATGCCCGAGCCATCTCGCTCGAAGGAACTCCCGGTCAGCCTGCTCACGGACCCAGTGATGATCGATGCATGCCAGGCCAGAGACTTCGGCCGCATCTTTCAGCTGGTCAAGGCACGAGCAGGCATCTATCCGTCGATGGTTGCGCGCCGCTGCGACCTGACCCCGAGCCGCGTGGGCGAGGTGATTGCGGGGCGGCGCCAGTTGCTGCACATGGACGTGATCGAACGGATCTCGGACGGACTGCGCATCCCCGGACACATGCTCGGCCTTGCCCGACGCTCCTGGGAGACGCCGTCCAGCCTGACGGTCACGCCCCGCGAAGCGGCGGAGGTGCCAGCCTCAGCCGTCGAGCCGCTGGCCGCCGGATTACCGGGGGCGGACGTCGACAGCATCCTCGCCTTGGCGGCCGAGCGGGATCTCAGCGCCTCGACGCTGGACGCGCTGCATTCGTCGATCGCGGACTACTGGCGCCGGGACGACGAGCACGGCGGAGAGACCTTACGGCCGGCGGTCGTCGGCCAGCTCCGCTACGTCGTCGACCTCCTCAAGGAGCAGCGTCCAGCTCCTCTGCGGGACGGCCTGCACAGCATCGCGGCCGAACTGGCCCGGCTCACCGGATGGACCTACTTCGACGCCCGCCAGTACAACCAGGCACGCGCCTACTTCACCGAATCCCTCGGCCTGGCCAAGGCCATTGACGACCGCCAGTTCATGGCCAACGTCCTCGCCTGCATGAGTCTCCAGGCCACCTACCAGGACAAGCCCGGCGACGCCCTCGCACTCGTCACGGCCGCCCAGGACCAGGCCCGATCCGCCGTGGGGACGACGCCGCGCGTGCTGGCCATGCTCGCGATGCGCGAAGCCTTCGCCCACGCCACGCTCGGCAACCAAGGTGCGACCCACACCGCGATCTCGGAAGCCCACACCCACTTCGGACGGATCAGCACCGGTGATCCGGACCCGGCCTGGGTCGCCTACTTCGACGAGCCGAAGCTGATCGTGGACACCGGCATCGCGCACGGCCGCTTGGGCGAAGCCGCCCTCGCTGAACCCCTCATCGCGGACGCCCTCCGCCGGGAACACGCATCGAACCACCGAGGCCGTGCATTCCATGCCTTCTGGCTCGCCCGCACCCAGCTCCAGCGCGGCAAACTCGACGAGGCGTGCCACGCGGCCATGGACGCCCTCGCTCCGGCGGTGGCCGTCAGCTCACAACGAGTCGCCGGCCACCTGCGGGAGTTCTACGAGCAGCTGGAGCCCTTCCGCCGCGAACCGGCCGCGGTGGCGTTCGAGTCCCGGCTCCGGGAAGTGCTGCCCCGTCAGGTCAGCGGATCGCCTCGTCCATGAGCACGTAGAGCAGCCCGACCAGAGAGCCACTGCTGACGATCTCGCGGCGGTCGATCATGCCTCGTACGTCGGCCAGCGGGATCCACTCGATCCGGTCCGATTCGTTCTTCTCGGTCGGCGGGCCCTCGTACGTCGCTCCGTCGGCCCGGAAGACGTGGTGCTGGGAGTCGGTGATGCCGTTGGCCGGCTCGGCGTAGATCAGCGGCTTGATCGGGCCGGGGCGCCAGCCGGTCTCCTCCAGGACCTCACGGGCCGCTGCATCAGCAGGCGTCTCGCCCTCTTCGACCAGGCCCATGGGCAGCTCCCACGCCCAGGCGTCCGTGATGAAGCGATGCCGCCACATCATCAGCACCTCACGCCGCTCGTTGACCACGGCGGCCACCGCCAGGTGCCGGAGCTTGACGACGTGGTGCTCCCAGCGGTTCCCGTCCGGCGTCTCGACGTCGGTGAGCCACAAGTTCACCCAGCTGTTCTCGTAGATCGGACGTTCCCCGTGGATCTTCCACTGCATCGCTGCGGCCCCTCTCGATCGACCTCCAGCATCGCAGAGCAAGAACGCCGTCAGGCGACGTTCAACGCATCACACCAGCTTGGACAGTCGTCTACGGCGGGTCGCCTTGAAGAACGTGACCGACGGTCAGGCCGTAGAACCACCCACCGCATCCCAGATGGTCTTCAACGTTGTTGGAGAGAAGTTTCGTGTCGAAGACTCATCCCACGAAGACCCTGGCTGCGAGGCGACCCATGCGCGCGCCTCTTGGAACGATGTGAAACGTGGGGCTATCGCGCCAAAATGTGCTGCTGCGGCACGTGGAACACCGACCATTCGCAACGGCAGTGATTCGATCTTGTTAACGCCGTAGAAGGACATGGCGGGGACATGAAGGGCTCTGCTGGTTTCGTCGCTCGGCTGCCCCGACAGCTCGATCAGCTGCAGCGCACCCAAGCCCCATGGAAGATGCCCGGAAAGATCTCTGAACAGATATCGACCAGCGTCCGTGAGCGGCTTATCCGAGTGCGAAAACCAGTTGTCTGCGATTTCGGGTAGCGCCTTTCCAGAAACCCAATCGCGCAGAATTCCGGCGACCCTCCTTGAATTCAGTCCGCCTGCCTCATCCGTAGGTGCGAGTGACATCTCAGGCACATCTGCAAGCACTTCAATGACTTGCATCAAAGGATTGAGACTATCGCCGAAGAGGTTCTCCGGATCCCAGAACTCGGGATCCTTGAAGATTCTCGGAGATGTGGCAGAGAGGAGTCCAACACTAGGCAAGGAAAGCCCAGTCACATCGGCAACCCCAAGGAGGGAGCTCGACCTGAATTCCTCCATGAAACCTCTCGACCAGGTGACCAGTCGCTCCGCTACCTCCCTGTCTCCTGCCTGAAGTCCGTGGAATACCAGTGAGGAACGCAGAATCTCTTCCACCTCTGCGCTCGCCGCCTCGAACCCACCAACCTTCAGCGCATGTGCGAGATACTGGAAGAAGTGACTGATTTGCGGATTCCCTCGAACGAGACGAAGGTTGTATTCGGGTCTCGTCTCGTCAAGAAGCGTTATGGCCTTAAGGAGGGCAGAGACCACCTCGGCCGCTTCGCCCTCGAGATACTGACGAAATTCTGCATCCTGATTCTTATCTACAGCAGGGTAGATGACCACACCGACGCGGTCGCGTAGAGCTCGACCAGCCCTACCCGCGATATTCCAAAACTCGGAGTAACGGAGTGGGCGGTACTTCTGCCCTCTACCCTGAGGGACCTTCAGTGTTTCTACGATTACTGAAGATAGGGGAAAGTCGACTCCTTGTGCGAGTGTAGATGTCCCTGCGACAACCCGAATGCACCCTCTATCAAGGAGAACCTCGATGAGGCTTCTCACCTCAGGCGGCAGTCCAGCATGGTGGAACGCGACGCCGGATCGAAGCGTTTTAGCGAGGGGATAGTCTGAGCCGAGTTCGTTTTCTACGTAGTCGATGGTCGCATTAAGGAGATTGAAGTCAGGACAGTTAGCGCTTGTTATCGGCGGCAAGTGATCGGCCACCTGCTGTGCGCGCTTTTCTGATTTTCCAGGTCCCCCCGTCAGGATAAGCGTGCCGCCTTGCGTCCGCTCGCTCATCGAAATCGCCAAGGACGTCGACATGCTCTCTCGCTGGCGAGTTTCAGCCGGAACGGCTGCCGGTCCGAGATCCATAACCACGCCATCCCAGTTTGAGGGCTGCGTGGCGGACGGAACCAGTTCCAGGGCATCGTTGTAGCGCTTTGCCTTGCGGTCTCGATTCCAATGGCCGAGTGCTCTGACTTGTTCGCTGGGTTTCCAGTTCAACTCAATAGCAGAGCCCTCGCCCGACCCTAGCCACTTAGCTAGGTCGGACGCATTGGGAAGGAAGGGAGTCAGCAGTAGGAATCGGCAGCGCCGACCTCTTTCCTTCTTCAAGGTTGCTAGTAGCAGTTCTAGGCGAGGCCCGCGGGTCTCATCGGCAATGTGGTGAGCTTCATCTACGACGACAAGGGAAAGGTCTCGAACACTAACGTGATCAGATTTAACCAGTAGGTCGAGTTTCTCTGGAGTTGTTACCAACACGTCAGGTCGGTTACTCAGTAGAGAGTTCTCTGTAGGGTCCATTTCAAACACTGGGACCGCTGCTTCTACCGAAACCTGAGAACCATCAGATCTGGCACCTGACAGGTCGCGCCTCAGCCGACGTGTCATTTGATTGACTAGAGCTCGTGTTGGAACGACGTATGCGATTACCGAGCCAGGGTTAAGGGCCATGGTTTGGACGATCGAGAACTCTGCCAATAGCGTCTTTCCGGCGCTCGTGGGCATCTGGACGCTGATAGCAGTCTTGAACGGGTCCAGCAGACTTTGGGAAAGAGCCTCACGCTGAGACCACCAAAGCTCCGAGACTGGAGAATCCTGATCGTCGGATGCGATGCGTCGAGCGAATTCACGCGCAGCGCTAGAAAGTCGTGATGTGTTGTACCAGATCGAAGACTTTGCCATCGCTGTGGTGAGAGGCTCGATAGATTCACCGATCCTCTCCAGCTCTATGTCACCGCTGGCGCCGAGCAGCAGGCGCGCATTTTCGCTATGTCGTTGCAGTGTGACGAGAACGCTTTCGGGAGCACCAGTCCTGATGTAGGTGCCCAAAACGGAAAGCGCCTCCCCGATGTGGTAGAGGCCGAGAAGCCTGCATTTTTGCTTATCCTCGCGCCAATCCTGTCCCGGTGATTCTCTAAAGATGCCGGCCTCGCCCTCGCGCTGCAAGTCAGAGAGCCGCGCTAGAAGGGAGATACCGTCATCAACATCGCGCCAGGAGTTACTCTTGCGCGCTAGCATTGCGAGCGAGAGTGTCGAGTGGGACCAGACGCGATCGCTCCATTCTCCGAGATCTCTTTCCTCTGTTAGGTCACGGAGGCTTTCTCCGCTCAGCAGAAGACGCAGTTCGGGCTGCTTTTGAGCCAGGACCCCCGAAACGATCAACATCCACAGATCGTAAAGCGAGGCTCGTTCAGGAGAAGTCCAGAGGACTGTGCGCAATTGGAATGCCCGCTGAGCGAGGCCGGCGACATGGCCTTCCTCCTTTTCGGCGCGAGCGGCTGAAATTGCGAGTGACTCGAACGACCACGCAATCTCGTCTACTGATTCAGTATCTACATCCTCGGCATCGGTGGTCAGGGCGTCCAAGAATTGCGCTAGGTAGTTGAGGCGCAATGAACCTACGTACTCATCTCCCCCCTCGTCCGCGAAGGCTTCGATGAAGATCTGATCGCGGTCCATTTAAGCTGCCCCCTCTCTGGCAATTCGATAGACCTCTTGCGCAATCTCGAAAAGATCGCCCTCTACTACGATGCTAACCCAGCGGATTTTCTTGCCGAAGCTCCCCGGGTTGTTTTTGAAGGCCCCCGCGTCCTTCTCGTTGTGGGTGTCGGATGTTCTAACGAGAAGGGGTGCCAATACTATTTTGAACTTTTCTCTTTTGAGGATAAACGAAGCGTGAAGCCTGGAACAGGCTTCCGTGTACCCATCCTCTGCGTGATCGCGTAGCCAGCATAGTTCTTGGAGGAGTGCTCTGCGATTCCCAATCAATTCGCCTAGCTTTTCCTCCATTCCGGAAACCACTCCTGGTGGACTCTTCTTGTCCTGGGATCCTTTGACCTCACCGAGAATCAGAGAGACGTTAGGTTGGTCGAGGTCTTCGAGTCCGATGACATCGGCGCCGCGGGTCTGCTGGTCGGGAATCTCCTTGTGCCTGATCCTCGAGGCAGGTATGGCTGTTCCGAATATTTGTTTTAGGGCTTCGCTGGCCAGTATTTCGCCAAATTCACTTCGCTGCACATCGAGGTGCTTCTTCCGGTCGCCCTTCCAAGCTTCAGGGAGGGCCGCATCCCGTTCCTCTGTGAGTGCTAGCTGCACGTCCTGCTCGGATATCTCGAACGACTCTCCGCTGAAGAGCGTCAGCTCTTGAGCTGATCGGAGCAGCCGTTCGCGCACATCGGCCTCATCAAGGTAGTGCGCTGTGACTAGAGGTGCGACGGCCTGAGCGAACTGTCCCTGATCGGCCGGGACCACGTGTACGTATCTGTGTCCGTCGACGACCTCGTCGGACACGACGCTGAAGAGCCCTGTCAACTGTCCCCCCATCCCACGCGGCCTTGGCACGGTGCCCCCCCTGCCGCCGGCCCACGAGCTACAGCTGTGCTAGTTGCCCCAAATCTACGGCCCCCGGAGCGGAGGGGAAACCCGCCGTCAGAGAGTCGAGGCGGGCGAGGCAATGGACTGGTGCAGGGCTGCGGCCTGGCAGGCAGGAGACAGGCCAGGTGGTGCTGCGTGTAGAGGATTCCGCTGAAGCGGAGCACTATGTGCGTTTGGCAACCACGGAGCACCCTTAGACGGACAGGCTCCGGTGCAGAGTTGACGGCAACGCTGACGGCAACGGAAGCACACGGGCGCGCGCGACCACTAACGTGAGCATCCACGGTGGGTGGCTCCGGGTGCTTCCTGGCCAAAGGCGCCCGATCCTACGGATCAGAAGGTTGCAGGTTCGAATCCTGCCGAGTGCACACAGACAAGAGGCCCCGGAGAGATCCGGGGCCTCTTGCGTTTGGGGGCGTACGGGGGCGAGGGCAGGGGCCTGCGCCTTCGGCGGGATGATCAGCGGTCCGCGGGCTGCGGGGCGGCTCTAGGTTTCTTTACTGGATCAAGGCGGCCCGCCTACGGCGGTCCGCGCGCGCTGGCGGCCACGGGCCGTCGCCGCTCCTTGTCTCCGCCACCGCTCCGGCGGCCCCTACCCGCTCAGCGCGCAGCAACGCCCAGGCGCGCAGCTAGGCCAGGAAGCAATCCGGACACTCCGAGCACCAGGGTCAGGCCGACGCCCACCAAACGGGAGCCCGCCGCCCCATCGCCCACCGCTTCGAAGCCGCGTAGCGGGAGCGCGGAGGGTACGGCGGCCCTACCTGGGCAGCAGCTCGATTTCGATGGCGAGTGCGCCGAGCGCTTCCTTCTCCGCCGGGTAGATCTCGCGGATGTTGGCGAGCTGCTGCTCGCGGGAGGAGGCCGGGTTGACGTTCGCCGGACCCTCTCCCTCGAGCAGTTCCTCGAACGTCTTGTACCCCGTGACCCGCTTCACCAGGACGTCACAGGTCTCGTCCGTGCCCTTGATGCGGAAGCGGATGACGTCTCCGGCGGCCAGGTCTTCGAGGCGGGGATACTTCACCCGCACCTCGATGGTCTTCTGACCGGTGACGACAAGGTCGAAGTACCGACGATAGAGGCTCAGTCGGTGGACGCGCGCGGCGGCAGTCTCCGTCATCGGGCGGGAACGCTCCTAGCAGTTGCACTGGACATGAGCCGACCGAGTTCAACGGCGGAGTACGAGCGGAAGAAGTGGCGGGGGTCAGCGAGAAACACGTCCGTCAGACCGAGCAAGCGGTCGACGTACTCAGCCAACGAGCCGGGCCACTCTCGGGTGTCGAGCATTCAGGGGGCCGCGCCGTCCGGCAAGGGGGCGCGCCCCTCGCGGATCAGGGACTTGGAAAGCTTCGCGCCCGTGTCTGTGACCACCTGGGGGCAGAACAGCCGGGCGGGCATCTGGCCGCGGGTGAGGCCGACCGCCTGGAGGGCACCGTCGACGAAGATGCATCCGGGCATCCAGTCGCTGCCCTTGACCATGACGTACAGCGTGCCGACTGCCCCGCTGATCATCAGTTCCTTGACCAGGTTCCGGTAGAGCGTGGCCAGGTCCAGGTAGCCGCCGTCCGCCGGTTCGATGACCACCTCGTACTCGCCATGGTGGAGGCACACAGCCGAGACGGTTGCCCGCTCGAAGCCGTCGTCACGTACGCGGGTCCGCTCGGCGTACTTCTCGGCCCACCCGCAGCCGGGACGCGGGCAGGGGACGCGAACGTGCGGCACGCCGGACGGACGGCGACAGGTACCACCGGGCAGCGTCCATGCGGGGCAGCACCCGCAGCCAGGTGCGCCGGAAGTGCTGGTCCGCTTGCTGCTGGGTGTACGTCTCGACCGAGAACGGCACCTTCAGCCGCTCGGAGAGCGCGGTGAACAGCGGTCGGTAGAGCTTGTCGATCTGCTCGGCGATGCCGGCCGCGCCGAGGACGTGAGCGTAGGCCCGCTGGTAGCGGTGACCGCTCTCCTCGTCGGTGACGATGGCGTACGGGGCGTTGTCCAGCGCGCCGAACTGCACGACGGCCGGGACGCCGAACCGCTCGCGGATGCGGGCCGCTGTGGCGAAGGTGAGCGACTGGACCAGGGACGTTCCGATGTGCGGGGCTCCGTTGATCTGAGTTCCCACCACGAACACGATCCGCTCGGGTTCCGCGTTGACAATGTGCGGCCTGAGTAGGTCTTCCGCGCTCGTGAGCGCGTTGGCGAGCACGGTGTTCGGCGATACGGGATAGGTGGTCACCGTGTCTTCCCTCGGTAGATGGGCAGGACAGCGCCGCAGAGCGGCGGGTGTGCTTCAGCGGTCGAGTGGTGGGCCCGCCCCCGCGCATTTCCTGGTTCCCCCAGCGCGGGGGCGGGGAGTCATCGGACGGTGTGCCGCCCTCGTGATTTTCGGTGGCGGCCCGTCCCCGCCGGGGAGTGCGGTGGGCACCGGACGGGAGCTTGCGGGGGCACTGGTCTGCGGGTGGGCAGCGGACACACATGGAGGGAGTACCGGGCGTCAGGGGGCGGGGACAGCAGCCGGGCGAGGCGGTGAGCTTCCGCGCGGAGCCAGCGCCCGGCGAGGCGCGGGGAGCGGCCACGGTAGGTTGCGAGCAGGACCTCGCGGGAGCCGCCGAGATCGTGGGCGGTCGCCTCACAGCGGAAGGCTATGGGCGACCGCATCGGGGCACGTGCAGAGGCCGGCGGGGCGAGCGTCAGCACGGGCCAGGCTCACCGCGCGTGCTCTAGCGCCGATGCCCTCGCGGCGATGAGCTGTGTGAACTGGATGGAGTACAGCTCGACCTGTGCTGGGGTGAGCACGAGCACTGTCTCGCAAGTGGTGCCGTCTTCGTAGTGGACGGTGACCGGCAGCGCGGCCTGCTGGGCGCGGTGGTCGTAGATGGCGTCCCGCCGCATCGGCGTGACCTGCGTGACCGGGACCGGCACGGGGCGCAAGGTGGACCCGTCCGACTTGGCACGCCAGTCTTCTCCCCCGCCCGGCGGGCGCAGGTGGTACGACGCCGAGGTGTCGCTCGGCAGGGCGACGCATACGCCGATCTTCCCGCCCTTGCGAGGTCGAGCGCTAGATCGCCGAGACGGGGATGAAACGGGGCGCCAGCGCTTAACTCAGCGCCACGAGCGGGAAGTTGCTTCGCGGTTCGTTCAGCCATGCCCCGACGCTAGGAATTTCTCCGGGGCCCAATATGAACCGCAGGAATACGACCCTCACCCGTCGAGGTGGAAGCGGTCTGACATGCGGCGCAGCTTCTCGCGAGTACTCGCCCGCTCGGCGTACACGATGCTGCGCAGGGTTGACCGGGCGATGGGGTGGTTGCGTACGAGCTGGGGGGCGATGCGCTCCGCCTTCTCCAGTTCCTTCAGCGCCTTGTCGCGGTTACCGTCCCACAGCCAAGCGCGGGACAGGTCCATGTGGTGATGGCCCTGACGGGAGTTGGGAAGCGACGCGATCAGCTCCCTACTCGTGCGCCGGTCTATCGACAGCGCCTCGCGCTGCTCGTGCATCTCCAGGGCGACACTGATCGCGTGGATCTGCACGTTGCCCGGTGAGAAGGTCAGGCTGTGACGGTCGTAGACCAGAGGGCCGACCGCTTCTGTCATCCGCTTGGCTGCACTTCGTGCGTGCTTGATTCGGTCCTTCGCTTCGGCCTTGCGGCCGCCCCGTGCAGCCGAGACAGCCGCGCGCAGTTGCAGCGTCCCCCATGCCCGTAGGGCCAGCGGCTCACCACGGTCGTAGTCCTGCTGCACACTGCGCATCGCCTTGTCCGACAGGGCAATGGCGTCATCCCAATCCGCGGTGGCCCACATATCCCAGACGCGCATCCAGTCGGCGACGGCAGGCAGCACCGGGTCGCTTGACAGCCGAGCGGACCAAGCGGCCCGTTCGCACGCCATGGCGACCAGTTCCGGGTGTCCAAGTGCGTGGGCGGCGGTATGAGCGAACTTGCAGCACACCGCGTAGATCGCGTACGCCTCTTCCTGCTCGTGGCCCGTGGCGACTTCTGCCAGGGCGCGCGTCTCGCGGAACAGGTCAGGGAGCACCTGCATGATCGCCGCGTTCGCAGCGGAGTCGCGGAGGCGGTGCAGCCGGGTGGTTTCCTGCCACAGTTGACCGGCTGGGCGCGGAGTTCCGTCGAAGACGGGAGCGAGGTCGTGACGGCGCAGCTCTCGCATGATCGCCGCGGCGGAGACCTGCCACTGATTCTCCGCGGGGGAGCTGTTGTACGGCCGCCCGATCAGGTCGTTCGGGTGTACGTGCAGCTCCGAGGCCAGCAGGTTGAGCAGGCCGACGCGATCGAGTTCGATGTGCCCGCGTTCCATCTTGGACACCCACCCCTGCGTTTTGCCCAGGGCGGTAGCAAGGTCGGCTTGCGTCATGCCGAGGCGGAGCCGTGCACGCCGTGCGCGACGGCCGATCTCTTCAGCTTCTTCCAGCATCAGCGCGCCCCCCTGTGGGTGAGGCGCCGCCATTCGAGCGGGCGGCGGGACATCGGTGCTCCGTCCGTAGAGGCTTCTCCTCACGAAGGTACCCAGAGTGCGCGCCGGATGAGAGCGAGCGCCGCCAGGCGTACGCCGATCACTGCGGCTTCCGAGACGTGGCCATTCCTGCTGTGCGGTACCCGCCGTTCTGCCCCGGCGGCGTACGTGCTTTGCGCCGGCCGCATGATCCGGCCGGGGCGTTCTACCGGTGCGCTGTCGCCGTGGATGCCGTGAACAGTCATTTCTGCTTGGGGACTTGAAGGGGCTGGTGGTTAGTCGCGTCGGGGCCCTGACCGGCCCTGCGCGTGCGGCGCTGGCCGTGAGGTGTCTGCTGGGCGGGGCGTTGTCAGTGGGGGGTCGTAAGGTCGTGGGGGATGGAGCAGGTGTGGAAGTGCTCGGGGCTGCGGTGGGCGGCTGGTGGGCCCGTGCTCGTGTGGGAGGGCGGGCGGGTCAGCAGGCTGCCGTGGGGGAAACGGGTGGCTTTCGCCGTCGTGGACGGGGGTGAGCGCGGGTGTGTGGGAGCGCGGGGGCATGCGTGTCCGACGGGGGCGGGCGTGCCTGGGCGGAGTACGGGAGCGCGGTGCGAGGAGTGCGCGCGGCTGGAGCGGGCTCACTCGGTGGCTGCCGACACCGTCGCCGACGATCCCCGGGCATACCACGTCTATCTAGCGTGGTTCGGGCCCGGAATGACCAAGGTGGGGATCACGGCGGTCGAGCGCGGGCCGGCGCGGCTGCTGGAACAGGGGGCCGTGTGCTTTAGCTGGCTCGGCGAGGGGCCGCTGATGGCCGCGCGGCGGACCGAGGAACTGCTGCGGGCCGCGCTGAAAGTGCCCGACCGGATTCCGTACGCCGACAAGCGGGTCGTGCGGGCGGCGCTGCCCGCGACCGAGGCGGAGCGTGCGGCTGAGGTCGGCGTGCTCCACGGGCGGGCCACCGCACTCGGCGGCTGGCCCGAGTCGCTGCGGCGGCTGCCCTTCCAGCCGGTCGACCACGCCGAGGCGTTCGGGCTGGGGCGGCCCGGCGGCACGCCCGCCGTCGACTGTGCGGTGAGCGAGCTGGTCGCCGGCGGTGCGGTGAGCGGTGAGCTGGTCGCCGCCGCCGGGCCGGACCTGCACCTCGCGACCGTCGACGGCGTTGTCGTCCTCGACACCCGGCTGATGAGCGGGTGGCCGCTCGGGCCAGTTCGTGATCCGGATCCGGCGGTCGGTCTCAAGGGCGGTGTCGGGGGCAGTGTCGGTGTTCCGGTGCGGAGGCTGAGAACGGCGAGTGGAACGCAGAGTGGATTGTTCTGATGGCTCCCAGAGCGGATTGTTCTGCGGGTCCGGCGGCCCCGGTGGGCCTGGCGGGGGTGGAGGGGGGACTGGAGAGGGTCGCTCGCTGAGAGGGGGAAGGGCGCCTCATGGGAGTAGGAGGGTGGTCGACTGGGGCGCGGGGGCGCGCTCAGGTGTCGTCGCACTCGTGACGTGTCGTCTGAAGGCTTACGACGCAGTCCAGTCGGTCGGGCGGGCGTTCTAGAAATACTCTTGTGTGTTTCTCAGGGAAAACACAGATTCGTGAAAGCGCGCTCTCAGAGGGCGTGGACAGGGTGGCCCCATGGCCGCGATCTCGCCCCAGGGGCGCACCGAACTGCTGAGGCCGGACGGGAACCCCGTCCGGGTGCTGGTGGTGGACGACGAGCAGTCGATCACCGAACTGCTGAGCATGGCCCTGCGCTACGAGGGCTGGCAGATCCGCAGTGCGGGCGACGGGCAGGACGCCGTCCAGACGGCCCGTGAGTTCCGGCCCGACGCCGTCGTCCTTGACATGATGCTGCCCGACATGGACGGCCTGACCGTCCTCGGGCGGCTGCGCCGCGATCTGCCCGACGTGCCCGTGCTCTTCCTGACGGCCAAGGACGCCGTGGAGGACCGTATCGCCGGGCTGACGGCGGGCGGGGACGACTACGTCACCAAGCCGTTCAGCCTGGAGGAGGTGGTGGCGCGGCTGCGCGGCCTGCTCCGCCGCTCCGGCGCCGCCGACCGGCGCCCCGAGTCCGTGCTGGTCGTCGGCGACCTCACGCTCGACGAGGACAGCCACGAGGTGACGCGCGCCGGGCAGGACATCCACCTCACGGCCACCGAGTTCGAGCTGCTGCGCTTCCTCATGCGCAACCCGCGCCGGGTGCTCAGCAAGGCGCAGATCCTGGACCGCGTGTGGTCGTACGACTTCGGCGGCCAGGCCAACGTCGTCGAGCTGTACATCTCCTACCTGCGCCGGAAGATCGACGCGGGCCGGGAGCCGATGATCCACACCCGGCGCGGCGCCGGTTACCTGATCAAGCCCGCGGTGTCATGAGCGGGCGGCGGCCGCGTCCGCGGATCCTCCGGGCGCGGCGGCCGCGCACCCTGCGCACCCGGCTCGTCGTCGCGTCCGTGACGCTGATCGCCGTGGTCTGCGCCGTGATCGGCACGGTGACGACGCTGGCGCTGCGCTCCCATCTCTACGAGCAGCTCGACGGGCAGCTCCACGAGGTCGGCAGCCGGGCGTCCGGCCAGTTCAGGCCGCCGGACCAGGCCGGCAAGGGCCTGATCGACGTACGCCCCCGGCATCTGACGGAGGTCCGCCTGGACGAGTTCGTCACCAAGGGGCCGCAGCCGAGCGGCGCCACGGTCGCGGCCGAGGTGGAGGACGGGCGGATCGTCGACGCCCGGCGCGGCGAGAAGTCCCGGTCGGACTTCGGCCTGACCGCCCGGCCCCTCACCCCGGATCAGCTCGCCGCGCTCGGCTCGGCGCCCCGGGTCGACGGCGCCCTGCGCACGATCGGCCTTCCCGGCCTGGGCGCGTACCGCGTCGAGTACCGGACCGGACCCAACGGCGACTACTACGTCGCCCTGCCGACCAGCGGCGCCGACAGCACCGTCAACACGCTGATCCTGGTGGAGGTCTGCGTCACGGGCGCCGGTCTCCTCGCCGCCTCGCTCGCCGGTTCGATACTCGTCGGGGTCGCCACCCGCCCGCTGCGCCGGGTGGCCGCCACCGCCACCCGCGTCTCCGAACTGCCCCTGCACACCGGCGAGGTGAACCTCAGCGAACGCGTGCCGACCTCGGAGACCGACCCGTACTCCGAGGTCGGCCAGGTCGGCGCGGCGCTCAACCGCATGCTCGACCACGTGCACGGGGCGCTGCTCGCCCGCCAGCAGAGCGAGACCCGGGTACGGCAGTTCGTCGCCGACGCCAGCCACGAGCTGCGCACACCGCTCTCGGCCATCCTCGGGTACGCCGAACTCACCCGGCGCGGACGCGAGCAGGTCGGCCCCGACACCCGGCACGCCCTGCGCCGCATAGAGTCCGAGGCCGGACGGATGACGCGGCTGGTGGAGGATCTGCTGCTGCTCGCCCGGCTGGACGCGGGGCGGCCGCTGCGGTTCGGGCAGACCGACCTCGTGCCGCTCGTCGTGGACGCGGTCAGCGACGCGCGGGCGGCCGGCCCGGACCACACCTGGCGGCTCGACCTGCCCGGCGGCCCCGCCGCGGTGTCCGCGGACGCGGAGCGCCTCCAGCAGGTGCTGGTCAACCTGCTCGCCAACGCCCGCACCCACACCCCGCCGGGTACGAAGGTGACCGCCCGGGTGCGGCAGGCCGGGCCGTGGCTGTGCGCGGACGTGGAGGACGACGGTCCGGGCATCGCGGCCGGGCTGCTGCCGCACGTCTTCGAGCGGTTCGCCCGCGGGGACACCGCGCGCTCCCGGGCCACCGGGTCGACGGGCCTGGGCCTGGCCATCGTGCAGGCCGTGGCCAGCGCGCACGGGGGCGCGGTCACCGTCGACAGCGCGCCCGGCCGGACCGTCTTCACGGTGCGCCTGCCCGCGCTCGAACCGGGGGCGACGGAGATGGTGCCGACGCCGACGCCGACGCCGACGCCGACGCCGGTGACGGTGCCGGTACCCGGGGTCGGCTCTCCGCCCGTTCCCGCGTCCGGGGCCGCCTTCCCGCCGGGGCCCGCGTCCGCGTCCAGGGTCGCCTCCCCGCCCGTTCCCGCCCCCGGGGCCGCCTCTCCGCCGGGGCTCGCGTCCGTGCCCGGCGCCGCATCCACGCCCGGCGCCGCACCCGCGCCCGGCACCGCGCCCGCGCCCCGTTCCGGCGCCGCTCGACCGGAGTGCGGTCCCCCGTCCGGGGCGATCGGGTGACGCACTCACAGGTTGGTCATAGCCTCACCACACGGGTGCGACAGGGCGGTTGAGAAGAGTCGTCTCATGCGAACCGACTCTTCTCCCGGCGCCCTCCCGGCCCGGGAGCATCTCCCGGCCGCAGACGCCGGTACGCCTGTCCTGGACGTGGTGATCCCCGTCTACAACGAGGAGAAGGACCTGCGCCCGTGCGTGCTGCGGCTGCACGAGCACCTCACCCGCACCTTCCCGTACGCGTTCCGGATCACGATCGCGGACAACGCCTCCGCGGACGGCACCCCGCAGGCGGCGGCCCGGCTGGCGGCGGAGCTACCCGAGGTGCGCTGCCGCCGGCTGGAGTCGAAGGGCCGCGGACGGGCCCTGCGGTCGGTGTGGTCGGCCTCCGAGGCGCCCGTCCTCGCCTATATGGACGTGGATCTGTCCACCGACCTCAACGCGCTGCTGCCGCTGGTGGCGCCGCTGATCTCCGGCCACTCCGACCTGGCCATCGGCTCGCGCCTCGCCCGCAGTTCGCGCGTGGTGCGGGGGGCCAAGCGGGAGTTCGTCTCCCGTTCCTACAACCTGCTGCTGCGCGGCTCGCTGCACGCCCGCTTCTCCGACGCGCAGTGCGGGTTCAAGGCGATCCGGCGCGAAGTCGCCCAGGCGCTGCTGCCGTTGGTGGAGGACACGGGCTGGTTCTTCGACACCGAGATGCTGGTGCTGGCCGAGCGGGCCGGTCTGCGCATCCACGAGGTGCCGGTCGACTGGGTCGACGACCCCGACTCCACGGTCCACATCGTGCGGACGGCGACGGAGGACCTGAAGGGGGTCTGGCGGATCGGCCGGGCGCTGGCCACCGGTTCGCTGCCGCTGGACCGGCTCGGCCGCCCCTTCGGCGACGACCCGCGCGACCGCGAGATCCGGGACGTGCCCAGGGGGCTGGCCCGCCAGCTCGTCGGCTTCTGCGTCGTCGGCGCCCTGTCCACGCTGTGCTACCTGCTGCTCTACGGCCTCTTCCGGCAGTTCGGCGGCTCCCAGGCCGCCAACGCGCTCGCCCTGCTGGTCTCGGCGGTCGCCAACACCGCCGCCAACCGAAGGCTGACGTTCGGGGTGCGGGGCCGCAGCGGCGCCGTGCGCCACCAGGCGCAGGGCCTCGTCGTCTTCGGCATCGGCCTCATGCTGACCAGCGGCTCCCTCGCCGCGCTGAACGCGGCGACCAGCAGCCCGGCGCGCTCCACCGAACTCGCCGTCCTCATCGCCGCGAACCTCGCCGCGACCGTGCTGCGCTTCCTGCTCTTCCGGGCGTGGGTCTTCCCGGAGGAGCCCGAGCCGCTGTCCGCCGCGCACGGGCTGGGCGCCGAGGCCGACGGGCTGAGCGCCGAGCACGGCCTAGGCGCCGCGTACGCCCAGCTCACGCCGACCGGCGAGCACGCCGAGCCAGCCGCGAACGCCGCGTATACCCCCCACGCGCCCCACGCGCCCTCCGCGCCGTCCGCGCCCGTGATCGTCCAGCCCTACCCGCCCACCACGCGGCCCCACCCGGCCGACACCGATGCGAGGAATTCCCGATGACCACCGAGTACGACCGCGCAGGCAGCGCGAGCCGTCCGAGCCGGCCGGAGGACGCGGCGACGCCCCCGGAGGGCACCCCCGCCCCGGAGGGCACCCCCGCCCCGGAGGGCACCCCTACCCCGGCGGGCAGCCCCGCCTCAGCAGGCACCCCCACCCCGGAGGGCACCTCCGCTCCAGCAGGCACCCCCGCCCCGGAAGCCGCCCCCGCCCCCACCCCCAAGACCGTCCACGCCCCCCGTCTCGCCGCCGGGCCCCTCGCCCGGCGCCTGTGGCGCGGCCGGCCGGAGGACCCGCGCTGGGCGCGGCCGGCCCTGCTCGGCCTGCTGCTGGCCACCGGCCTGCTCTACCTCGTCAACCTGAGCGCCTCCGGTTACGCCAACTCCTTCTACTCGGCGGCCGCGCAGGCGGGCAGCAGATCCTGGAAGGCGTTCTTCTTCGGCTCGCTGGACGCGGGCAACGCCATCACCGTCGACAAGCCCCCCGCCGCGCTGTGGCCGACGGCCCTGTCGGTGCGGGTCTTCGGGCTCAGCTCGTGGGCGATCCTGGTCCCCGAGGCGCTCATGGGCGTTCTGACGGTCGCCGTGGTGTACGCCGCCGTGCGCCGCCGGTTCAGCGTCGGCGCCGGGCTGATCGCGGGCGCGGTGCTCGCGCTGACCCCGGTGGCGGCGCTGATGTTCCGGTTCAACAACCCCGACGCGCTGCTCGCGCTGCTGATGGCGCTCACCGTCTACCTCGTCCTGCGCGCGCTGGAGGACGGCCGGACCAGGTGGCTGGTGTGGGCGGGCGTCGCGGTGGGCTTCGCGTTCCTGACCAAGACGCTTCAGGCGTTCCTGATCCTGCCGGCCCTCGCGCTGGTGTACGGGGTGTGCGCGCCGGTGCGGCTGCGCAGGCGGCTGGGGCAGCTCACGCTCGCCACGGTCGCGATCGTCGTCTCCGGCGGCTGGTGGGTCGCGATCGTCGAGCTGTGGCCGGCCTCGTCCCGCCCGTACGTCGGCGGCTCGCAGCACAACAGCTTCCTGGAGCTGACGTTCGGCTACAACGGCCTCGGGCGCATCAACGGCGAGGAGACCGGCAGCGTCGGCGGCCGGGGCGGCTTCGGCGGGGGCGGCGGCGCGGGGCACTGGGGCCAGACGGGCTGGAACCGGATGTTCGACGCCGAGACCGGCGGCCAGATCTCGTGGCTGCTCCCGGCCGCGCTGATCCTCCTGGCGGCGGGTCTCGTGGTGACCCGCAGGGTCGCTCGCACCGACCTCGCCCGCGCCTCGTTCCTGGTCTGGGGCGGCTCGCTGCTGACGACCGCGGCGGTCTTCAGCTACATGGCGGGCATCTTCCACCAGTACTACACGGTGGCCCTGGCGCCCTGCGTCGCCGCCCTCGTCGGCATGGGCGCGGCCGTGCTGTGGGAGGAGCGGTCCCGGCCGTGGGCGTCCCTGACGCTGGCCGGCGCGGTCACGGCGACCGCCGCCTGGGGGTACGTCCTGCTCCACCGCACTCCGGCCTACCTGCCCTGGCTGAGGTGGCTGGTGCTGGTCGGCGGGCTCGCCGCGGCCCTCGGGCTGGTCTTCGCGTCCCGGGTCGGCCGCAGGCTCGCGGTCGCCGTCGTGGCCGCGGCCCTCGTGACCTGCCTCGCCGGACCCACCGCGTACGCGCTGAGCACGGTCGCCTCCGCGCACGCCGGCTCCCTTCCCACGGCGGGCCCGGCGGGCGCGAGCAGGATGGGCTTCGGCGGCCGGGGCGGCTTCCGCGGCACCCCCGGCATGCGCGGCCGCTTCGGCGGCGGCCTGCCCGGCGGGAACGGCCAGAACGGCGGGCAGAACGGCCCGAACGGCGGCGGCGGTTTCCCGGGCGGCGCGCCCGGCGGCGCTCTTCCCGGCCAGAACGGCCAGAACGGCCAGCAGGGCTGGAACGGCCAGAACGGCTGGAACGGTCAGGGCCAGCCCAACGGACGACGCCCGCGCAACGGCAGCGCCTTCCCCGGCGGCGGCCCTCTCCCGGAGGGCGGCCGGATGGGCGGCATGGGCGGTCTGCTGGACGGCGCCCGGGTCAGCACGGCGGCCAGGAAGCTGCTGGAGCGGGACGCGTCGGCGTACACCTGGGTCGCCGCCTCCATCGGCTCCCAGAACGCGGCCAGTTACCAGCTCGCCACGGGCGACCCGGTGATGGCGGTCGGCGGCTTCAACGGCACCGATCCGTCCCCGACGCTCGCCCAGTTCCAGAGGTACGTGGCGCAGGGGCGCGTCCACTACTTCATCGCCGGGGGCGGCATGGGCGGCGGCATGGGCGGCCGGACGGGCGGCGGCAGGGGCGGCGCCGGAACGTCCGCGCAGATCACCTCGTGGGTCGAGAAGAACTTCAAGAAGGTCACGGTCGGTTCGGCCGTCTTCTACGACCTCACCCGGAAGAACGGCGGCTGACGCCCGGCCCGCGCGGCCGACACCCGGCCCGCGCGGCTGACACCTCACCCGTGCGGCCGACACCCCGTCCGTGCGGCCGGCCGTCGCCGCGCGGGCCACGGACCGCCCGGTGCGCGACCCCGCGTTGCGCGCCGGGCGGAGTGGGCACACTCCGGACAGCGGCCCGGCGTGACCGGCGCCGCGCGGTCGAGGAGGGGTGCGCCATGGCGAGAACGGCCGGGGCCGGGGGCGTCCCGCGGTCCAGCGTCTGGCTGCGCGGCGGCCCGCGCCGGGGCGGACGCGGCGGACAGCCCTCCGGGCTCGACCGCGAGCGGATCACCGGGGCCACGGTGCGGCTGCTGGACGCCGAGGGCCTCGACCGGTTCTCCATGCGTCGGCTGGCCGCCGAGCTGAAGGTCAGCGCGATGTCCGTGTACTGGTACGTCGACACCAAGGACGACCTGCTCGAACTCGCCTTGGACGCCGCCTTCGGCGAGCTGCGGCTGCCCGACCCGGACGCCGACGGGGACTGGCGCGGCCCGCTGCGCGCGCTGGCCGCCGAGTACCGCGCCCACCTGGTGCGCCACCCGTGGCTGTCCCCGCTCGCCGGCCGCTACCTCAACATCGGCCCGCACCACATGGCGTTCTCGCACACGGTACGGCGGGTGGTCCGCCGCACGGGGCTGCCCGCGCACCGCGTGACCGGCGCCATCGCGGCCGTCTTCCAGTTCGTGTACGGCTACGGCACGCTGGAGGGCCGCCTGCTGTCCCGGGCGGAGGAGGGCGGCACGGGACCGGGCGCGGGCCCGGGTGCGTACGGCGCCCCGGTGGCACGCGACGAGGAACGGGAGGGCCCGCGGACGGCGACCGGCGCCGCCGCGCCGAAGGCGCCCGGACAGCCGGGGGAGCCCACGAGCCCCGGGGAGTTCAGGGACCGTGACTTCGACTTCGCGCTGGACCTGCTGATCGCGGGGATCGAGGCGATGGTCGCCCGCGGCTGACCCGCCGCGACCGGCGAAGCCTCGTGCCCGGGACGGCCCGGGACACCGGACCGCCCGCGTCAGAGGCCGTCCGGGGTCTGGACCGCCCATGTCGGGAACCGTCCGAGACCGGGACCGCCCAGGTCAGAAACCGCCCGGCACCGGGACCGTCCGCGTCAGGACCCGCCCGGGGCCTAGATCGCCCAGGTCAGGAACCCTCTGGCACCGGAACCGCACAAGTCAGGCACCCCGCAGGTCAGGAGTCGCCCGGCACCTCAACCCCCCCAGGTCAGGCACCTCTCAGGTCAGGAACCGCCCCGCACCCCAACCGCCCAGGCCAGGCACCTCTCAGGTCAGGAACCGCCCCGCACCTCAACCCCCCAGGCCAGGACCCGTCCAGCGCCCCAACCGCTTACTGCTCCGGCTCGGCCAGCCGGGCCGGGAAGCCGCCCGTCGCCACCGGCCCCCACCGCTCCGGTGTGATCCGGATGATCGACTTTCCCTGCCTGACCATGGCCTGGCGGTACTCGTCCCAGTCGGGGTGCTCCCCGGAGATGCCGCGGTAGTACTCGACGAGCGGTTCCACGGAGTCCGGCGTGTCGACGACCTCGGCGATGCCGTCGATCTGCACCCACGGCCCGTTCCACTCGTCGCTCAGCACGACGATGCTGACCCGCGAGTCCCGCTTGGCGTTGCGGGTCTTGGCCCGCTCCGGGTAGGTGGAGACCACGATCCGCCCGTCGTCGTCCACCCCGCAGGTCAGCGGGGACGCCTGGGGGCTGCCGTCCGCGCGCCGGGTCAGCAGCAGGGCGCGGTGGCGGGGCCGTACGAAGTCCAGCAGCTCCTCGCGCGAGACGGGGGTGTTGGTCGCGATGTCGGGTGCCATGGCCCCGAGCCTAGTGCGGTGACCGGCGCCTCGGCCGGTCCGACCTCGATGTGCCTGGGCGCCCGCGACCGGGCGGAGGCGGCGGCGCGCGGACCATATACAGTTCTGTGCGTCCTGTGCTCGCAGTCGGGAATGTGCTGCGGAGCTCTCCTGCGCACGGCCGTGGTGCCGTGCATGCCGAAGAGGTTCGTGGTGCCTGCGTCCGATTTTTCTGAATTTCCCCGTTTGTCGGGAGATGTCGAGCTGTCCGAAGCCCTGACGGCGGCGGCCCAGCGGCTGCACGGCACCGACAGCCCGCAGGACACGCTGAGCGCCGCCGTCCGGATCACCGTGCGGCTCCTGCCGGGCGCCGAGCAGGCGGCCATCTCCGTGATCGAACGCGACGGTCCGCGCCGCACGGTCGCCTGGACCGACGAGAGCGTGGGCGTCGCCGAGGCGTCCGGCGGCCAGGCGTCCGGCGGCCACGCGTCCGGCGCGGAGCGGGCGCCGTACTGGGACGCGCTGTGGCACACGCCCGTGGTGCGCCTGGCGGACAGCGAGGCCGAGGACGGCGGCGACGGATCGCTCGCCGCCGCGGGACTGCGGTCCGCGCTGGCGCTGCGGCTGCGCGCCGAGAAGAAGCGGCTGACCGTGCTGACCGCCTACGCAGGCGAGCCGCGGGCCTTCGACGACAGGGCCGTCCGGGTCGGCCGGCTGTTCACCGCGCACGTGAGCCTCGCCCTGGAGTCGACCACCAAGCGCGAGCAGCTCAACGAGGCGATGCGCACGCGCGACATGATCGGCCAGGCCACCGGCGTCCTGATGGAGCGCCTCGACATAGACGCCGCCGAGGCGTTCGACAGCCTGGTGCGCGCCTCGCAGCGGGAGAACGTCAAGCTGCGCGATCTGGCCCGCCGGATCGTGGACCGTACGCACCCCGCCTGACGGCCCGGGGAGTCGATCGGTGCTCCGGGGACAGACGCACCGTCATGACCCTGGAGACGACGCCCGACCCCTTGGAGCAGGCGATCACGCGCAGCAGCGGCCTCGACCCGCTGCTGCGCGACCTGACCGACCGTGCCGTCGAGGCCGTGCCGGGCGCCGCCGCGTGCAGCGTCACCGTCCGCCGCGGAGACCGGCTGCTGACCCTGGCGGGCAGCGGCGGCATGCCCAGCGGCCTTGACCTGCGCCAGTACGAGAACGGCGCCGGTCCGTGCGTGACCGCCGCCCGTACCGGCGTAGAGGAGTACGCCCCTGATCTGGCCGCCGAGAGCCGCTGGCCGGGGTTCACGGCCTACGCGCTCTCGGTCGGGGTGCGCTGCGTGCTGGCGGCGCCGCTCGCGGCGCCGGGCGCGACGGGCGCCGCGCTGAACCTCTACGGCCTGCGGCCGGGCTGCCTCGGCCCGGCCCGGGAGGCGGCCCGCGCGGTCGCGGCGCGGGTGGCGGACGCGGTGGGCGCCGCCCTGCGGATCGAGGCCGAACGGGCCTCCGCGCCGGACGTGCGCACGGCTCTGCTCTCCCGCAGCGTCATCGACCAGGCGATCGGCGTCCTCATGGCGCAGGAGCGCCTGGACGCGCGGCGCGCCCTGGACCGGCTGCGCCGCGTCTCGCAGGACCACAACACCAAGCTCCGCGACCTGGCCGCGGAGGTCGTCTCCCGCGTCACCGCCGACGGCGCCCACCGCTCCCACCGCTCCCGCCGCTCCCCCGGCGACGACTGAGCCGCCGCGACGCCTGGGCGGCCGCCGACGCCCGAGCCGCCGCCGACGCCCGAGCCCGCAGGTGATCGGCTCGCCGGGCCGGGCCGGTCAGGCGGTGGGGAGGGACTCGCCCTGGACGGCCTGGATGTCCAGCTCCACCTTCAGGGTCGTGCCGATGGCGGCGATGCCCGCCTGGAGGACCTGGTTGTAGTTCATGGCGAAGTCCTCCCGGCGCAGTTCCGCGGTCGCGCGGAAGGCGGCCCGGGTGCCGCCCCAGGGGTCGGCGCCGGTGCCCAGGTAGGCGAGGTCGAGGTCGACCGGCCGGACCATGCCGTGCATGGTCAGCTCGCCGCTGACCGTCCACCGGTCGGGACCGGCGACGCCGATCCCGGTGGAGCGGTAGACGATCTCCGGGTAGCGCTCCACGTCCAGGAAGTCGGGGGACTTCAGGTGACCGTCGCGCATGGCGTTGCCGGTGTCGATGGAGGCGGCGCGGATGACCGCGTCCACCCGGGACTTGGCGACCTCGTCCGGGGCGATCTCGACGACGCCCGCGAAGTCGGTGAAACGGCCGTGCACGCTGGAGATGCCCAGGTGCTGGGCGACGGCGGCGACGGAGGAGTGCGCCGGGTCGATGGTCCACGGGCCGGGCGGCGGCAGTTCGGCGCCGCCCTGGCGGACCAGCGTCACCGTGCCGACCTCGGCCCGGCCGCTGGCGGTGACGATCGCGCTGGAGGCGATGGGCGCGTAGCCGACGGCGGTGACGATGACCGTGTACGCCCCCGGCGCCAGCGCGGTGCCGTCCCGGACGGCCCCTTCCTGGTCGGTCTCGGCGCGCAGCACCTGCGTGCCCGTCATGTCCGTCACCGTGACGACGGCGTGCGACACGGCCCATCCGTCCCGGGTCCGGATCCTCGCGGTCAGTCCCATCCCGTTCTCTCCCTGCGAAGCCTTGCTGATCAGTCGTGAAGTGACCGGCCCGCGGCGGGGCGCGCGGCCGCTCGGAGCGCGCCCCGCCGCGGGCCGGAGCAGGTCACTCGCCGGGGTGGGCGAGTGCGATGTCGTGGTCGTCGACGCCGCGTCCGGTGACGGTCAGGGCCGTCGCCGCCGGCGGGTAGCCCGTCGCGATGACGGTGTACTCGCCGCTCCCGAGGTCGGCGAAGGCGTACGCGCCGTCCTCGCCGGTGGTGGCCGTGCCGACCACGTTGCCCGCCGCGTCGACCAGGGTCACCCGGGCGTCCGCCAGCGGTCCGTGCGGGGCGCGGACCACGCCCTGGAGCCGGGCGCCGGAGTCGAGGTCGATCTCGACCCGGGTGACCCCGGAGCCGCTCACCTCGACCGGCAGCGCCCGCGGGCGGTACCCGGCGGCGTTGACCGCGAGGGTCACCGCACCCGGCACCAGCTCCGCGAAGGAGAACTCGCCGTGCTCACCGGTGGTCCCGGTGGCCAGCAGGTCGCCGCGCACGTCGGTGGCGATCACCATGGCGTCCTTGACCGGCAGCCCGGTCTCGGCCGCCCGCACCAGGCCGGTCAGGCCGCTGGTGCCGCTGAGCAGGATGTCGTACGCCAGCGGCTCGCCGCTCACCAGCACGGTGGACGCCTGCGGCTGGAAGCCGTCGGCGGAGGCGATCAGGACGTAGGAGCCCGCGCCCGGCGCGTCCACCGCGTAGGCGCCGTCGGCCTGGGCGACGGCCCGGCCGAGCTGGCGGCCCGCCAGCGAGATCAGCGTGACCGCGGCCCGCGGGACCGGCGCGCTCTCGGCGCCCCGGACGAAGCCGTGCACCGGGATCCCGCCGCCGGCGGCCGGGCCGCCGGGCGCCGCCGTGGCGACCGCGGCCAGCCGCTGCGTGCCCTCCGGGCCCGGCGCGGCGAGCGACGCGGCGGCCCAGGCGGGCGTCCGCTCCTCGCCCGCGAAGGGCGCCTCGGCCGCGAGCGCGGCGTCGGCGGCCTCGGCGACGGTCGGCGCGGCGGCCGGATCCACCGCGGCGGCCTCGTTCTCGCTGGCCTGGGCCATTCCGCCCTTGGTCCGCAACGGAACCTCCTTGATGAACAGGCAGAGCAGGAAGGCGAGCGCGGCCAGGCAGCCGGCGATCAGGAAGATGTCGGCGATGCCGTGCCCGTAGGCGCTCTCCATGAGGGTGCGCAGCGGCCGGGGCAGCTTGTTCATGTCCGGGATGCTGTCCGTGCCCGAACCGGCGCCGCCCGCGAGCTTGGCGTACTTCGGGCCGAGGTCGGCCAGGCCGTCCTTGACGTAGTGGGTGATCTGGTGCGCCATCACCGCGCCGAGCGCGGAGACGCCCGTCGCGCCGCCGAGGCTGCGGAAGAAGGTGACGGTGGAGCTGGCCGAGCCCAGTTCGGAGGGGGCCACCTGGTTCTGCGTGCACAGCACCAGGTTCTGCATCATCATGCCGATGCCGAGACCCAGCAGGGCCATGAAGACGGCCATCTTCCAGTAGTCCGTGTCGTACCGGATGGTGCCCAGCAGGCCGAGACCGGCCGTCACCAGGACGCTGCCGGAGACCAGCCACGCCTTCCAGCGCCCGGTCCGGGTGATGAACTGGCCGGAGACGGTGGAGGAGACGAACAGGCCGCCGATCATCGGGATCGTCATGACGCCCGACATCGTCGGGGACTTGTCGCGGGCGAGCTGGAAGTACTGGCTGAAGAACACGGTGCCGGTGAACATCGCGACGCCGACGAACATCGAGGCGAGGGACGCCAGCGTGATCGTGCGGTTGCGGAACAGGCGCAGCGGGATGATCGGCTCGGACGCCTTGGACTCGACCAGGATGAAGAGCAGTCCGAGGACGATCGCGCCGGCGACCATCGTGTACGTCTGCCAGGACACCCAGTCGTACTTGTCTCCGCCGAAGGTGACCCAGATCAGCAGCAGCGAGACGGCCGCGGAGATCAGCAGGGCGCCCAGCCAGTCGACCTTCACCTGGCGCTTGACGACGGGCAGGTGCAGGGTCTTCTGGAGCACGATCAGCGCGATCACCGCGAACGGCACGCCGACGTAGAAGCACCAGCGCCAGCCCAGCCAGGAGGTGTCGGTGATGACGCCGCCGAGCAGCGGGCCGCCGACGGTGGCGACGGCGAACGTGGCGCCCAGGTAGCCGGAGTAACGTCCCCGCTCGCGCGGCGAGATCATCGCGGCCATGACGATCTGCGCCAGAGCGGACAGACCGCCGACGCCGATGCCCTGGACCACGCGGCAGGCGATCAGCATGCCGGGGTTCTGCGACAGGCCCGCCGTCATCGACGCCACGACGTAGATGACCAGGGCTATCTGGACGAGCGCCTTCTTGCTGTACAGGTCGGCGAGCTTGCCCCACAGGGGAGTGGCCGCGGTCATCGACAGCAGGGCGGCGGTGACGACCCAGGTGTAGGCGGACTGGCCGCCGCCGAGGTCGCCGATGATGTGCGGCAGCGCGCTGGAGACGATCGTGGACGACAGGATCGCCACGAACATGCCGAGCAGCAGCCCGGAGAGCGCCTCCATGATCTGGCGGTGCGTCATCGGAGCGTCGCCCGGGGCGCCTCCCCCGGGCTTGGCGTGGGCCCGCACACCGGCTGGTGTGGTCGTTGCCATGGGTTTCCTTTACTGACTGTGAGCGGGTGTACGGGTGGTCTCTGCGACCACGAGCGCGGGATACGGCGGGACCGGGACCGGGCGGCCGTCGCCGAAGCTGGCGCGCAGCCGGGTCATCAGCCCGATGAGCTGGCCGACCTCGTCGTCGGTCCAGTCGCTCAGCCGCTCGGCGAGCAGGTGGGTGGTGCGCCGGGTCAGGTCGTCCAGCCGGTCCTCGCCCGCGGGCGACAGGCGCAGGATGCGCGAGCGCCTGTCCGCGGGGTCGGGCAGCCGGTCGATCCAGCCGCGTGCGGCCGCGTGCGCCACATTGCGGCTCGTGACCGACATGTCCACGTCGAGCAGTTCGGCGAGCTTGCTCATCCGCATTTCGCCGTGGCGCCCGAGCGCGGTCAGCACCGCGACCGAGCCGGCCGGGCAGTCCGACGGCAGGATCCGTCCCAGGTCTCGTTTCACGGCGCCGACGGCGCTGAGCTGACGCACCAGCTCTTCGTACTGCGCGTGCTCGGCCATCTGCACCTTCTCGTGATCGTTGCTTGGGGCAACCATAGAAGCGGTTGGTTGCTGAAGGCAAATAAGTGGGGGTGTAGCGGCGCAAAGACTTGGCAAAGGCAGGCGTTGCGATCGTAAACCCGCAGATCGTGAGGGTGGGGAGGCGATAAGGGGGGCTTCCTCCGGGTCCGGGCGTCCCTGGAGGCGGGACGAGGGAGGGCGGCGGCGGGCGTTTCTCGGGGCGCGGTCCGTCGCGAGGTCGGTGCAAACGCCGGTACCGGGCTTCGCCCGCGCCGACTCGGGTGCGCGGCAAGCCGGTGCGGGCGCCCCAGGGTTGGGCGGCGCCGCTGTTTTCGCTAGTGTCTCGGGCCATGGCTAACACCCAGGGCCCCGAGGGCAACTACGACCCCGCCGGCAGCACCCAGATGTTCCGCGCGTTCGTCGACGAGACCCCCCAGGCCGCGCGCCAGCCGGAGACGTCCTCCGGCCCGCGCGTCGGCCTGATCGCCGGCGTCGTCGTCGCGGTGCTGGTGGTCGCGGCCGTCGCTTGGCTCGCGTTCCGATAGGCACGTGCGGGCGCCGGTGGGCCGTTCGCTTGGACTCGCGGGGGCTGCGGTGGTTCGTGGATCCGGAGTCACGGGGCGCCGGTGGCTCGTGGATCCGGCGTAACGGGGCGCCGGTGGTTCGTGGGCCCGGAGTCACGGGGGCTGCGGTGCCCGTGGACTCGGAGTCACGAGGGTGCCAATGGTTCGTCGGCCCGGAGTCACGGGGGCTGCGGTGCCCGTGGGCCCGGAGTCACGAGGGCGCCGGTGGCCCGTAGGCCCCGAGTCGCAGGGGCGTCGGTGGCCTGTGGGCCGGAGTCGCAAGGGGGCCGGTGGCCCGTGGACCGGCGCTTGCGGAGTGCGGCGCTCGGGCGGCCCGGTGCTCGTCTAGGCAAGGCGCTCGCGTAGGCCGGGTGTTCGCGTAGGCCGGGCGCCGGCCGACGCGGCTCGGTGCTCGCGTGGCCGGAAGGTCACCCGCCCGCGCGGCCCCGGCGCCCGCGGGCAGCCCGCGGCCGGGCGGGCCGCGGCCCGCACCGCCCTCCGTATGACGTCGTCTCTATGGCACCGTCCGCACGGCGACGGCCGCGTAACCCCGTCAGCACGACGGCCGCACGCCGCCGCCCGTACGACCTCGCCGCACGACGGCCGCACGCCGCCGACCGCACGACCTCCCCGCGCGACGCCCGCATGCCGCCGCCCCTACGACCTCGCCGCACCACGGCCGCATGGCGCCGACCGCACGACCTCGCCGTACGACGACGGCCGCCGGAGCGCCGGTGACGGCGCCTCGACGGCCGGGAGTCGTGATGTTCGCGAGTGATCGCCGGTGATCGCTGGTGCTGGCCGATGTCGTCGTTCTCGTCCCGCGGGCCGCCCCGCGCCCCGGAGCGTCAGTCGGAGATCAGGCCCTCGCGCAACTGGGCCAAGGTCCGGGTGAGCAGCCGGGAGACGTGCATCTGCGAGATGCCGACCTCCTCGCCGATCTGCGACTGGGTCATGTTGGCGAAGAAGCGCAGCATGATGATCCGCCGCTCGCGGGGCGGCAGCTTGGCGAGCAGCGGCTTGAGGGACTCGCGGTACTCGACGCCCTCCAGCGCCGTGTCCTCGTAGCCCAGGCGGTCCGCCAGGGAGCCCTCGCCGCCGTCGTCCTCGGGGGCCGGGGAGTCGAGCGAGGAGGCGGTGTACGCGTTGCCCACCGCGAGGCCGTCGACGACGTCCTCCTCCGACACGCCCAGCAGGGAGGCGAGTTCGCCGACCGTCGGTGAGCGGTCCAGCTTCTGCGACAGCTCGTCGCTGGCCTTGGTGAGGGCGAGCCGCAGCTCCTGGAGGCGCCGGGGCACCCGCACCGACCACGACGTGTCGCGGAAGAAGCGCTTGATCTCGCCGACCACCGTCGGCATCGCGAAGGTCGGGAACTCCACGCCGCGGTCGCAGTCGAAGCGGTCGATCGCCTTGATCAGGCCGATGGTGCCGACCTGGACGATGTCCTCCATCGGCTCGTTGCGCGAGCGGAAGCGGGCCGCCGCGTAGCGGACCAGGGGGAGGTTCAGCTCGATCAGGGTGTCGCGGACGTAGGCGCGCTCGGGGCTGTCCTCGGCGAGTGCGGCGAGCCGCAGGAACAGGGAGCGGGACAGCGTGCGCGTGTCGATGCTCTCGGAGGGCGCCGGGGCCGGGACGGCGTCGGCCGGCGGGGCCGGGGACGGGAGCGCGGCGGTCTCCGGGGCCGCCGTGCCGTCGAGGGCGTCGAGCGGCTGGAGTGCCGGGGACGGCGCCTCGCTCGGCGTGAGCGTCAGCACCTTGGAGCTGCCCTGGTCTGCGGACATGCCACCCCCTCTGGGTCGCGGGACGGTCGCGGCCGGATTCTCCGACGAGGAGAACTCAGCCCTCACCCTGAATACCGGAGCCGAAGCCGCGGCAAACGCGCTTCCCGCAGAATGTCACATGTCGGCAACGCGCCGTAGCGACTTGTCGACATCCGAAACGCGAATACGCCCTGATCGCACGAGGTCTGACGGTGCGTCGGGCCGCTGACGTCGGAATCCGCCCGGGAAGGGCGGTTCGCTCGGGACGGTTACGCCTCGATCCTGTTTGCGGATCGCAGCCGCTGGAAGCTCCGCGCCAGCAGTCGGGAGACGTGCATCTGCGAGACGCCGAGTTCGGCGCTGATCTGCGACTGGGTCAGATTGCTGTAGTACCGCAGCAGCAGGATGCGCTGCTCGCGCTCGGGGAGTTGCACGAGGAGGTGGCGGACCAGGTCGCGGTGCTCGACGCCGTCGAGGGCGGGGTCCTCGTAGCCGAGCCGGTCCAGCAGGCCGGGCAGCCCGTCGCCCTCCTGGGCCGCCTCCAGCGAGGTGGCGTGGTACGACCGCCCCGCCTCGATGCAGGACAGCACCTCCTCCTCGGTGATGCGCAGCCGCTCGGCGATCTCGGCGGTCGTCGGCGTGCGCCCGAAGGCGGTCGTCAGATCCTCGGTCGCGCTGTTGACCTGCACCCACAGCTCGTGCAGCCGGCGCGGGACGTGGACCGTGCGGACGTTGTCGCGGAAGTAGCGCTTGATCTCGCCGACCACCGTGGGCATCGCGAAGGTCGGGAACTGCACGCCCCGCTCCGGGTCGAAGCGGTCGATGGCGTTGATCAGACCGATGGTGCCGACCTGGACGACGTCCTCCATCGGCTCGTTGCGGGAGCGGAAGCGGGCGGCGGCGTAGCGTACGAGCGGGAGATTGGCCTCGATGAGCGTCCCTCGCACGCGAGCGTGCTCCGGTGAGCCGGGGTCGAGCTGCGTCAGCTCGGCGAAGAGCACCTGGGTGAGGGCTCGGGTGTCGGCGCCGCGCCGCTTCTCCGGGGCGGGAGCGGGGGCCGTGTCGGGCGCGGGGTCCGCAGCCTCGGCGGGGGCCTCGCCCTGGGGCGGCGCAGTACTGGCCGACACGGTCAACGCCACCTCTTCGTCGATCAACTGATCCGTCAAAAGCGGTCATAGCATCACAAGACAGGTGCATCGTGTTCAAGCACCGCATATGCACGTGTTGAGCGGGGAACAGGGCCGGGAGACGCGAAAATCCCCGCGCCTTCTCGGTGCGGGGAGGGGGCCGGTGCGGTGCCGGGGGGCGTCCGGCGGGGGCGCCCCGGCTGCGGCGCGGCCGAGTCCGGCGCGGGCCGGACGGGCGGGCGGCCCGCGGACCGGCTCAGAACTCGTAGTCGGCGATCACCCACGTGGCGAAGGTGCGCCACAGCGCGACGCCCGCCTGGTGGGCCGGATGCTCCAGGTAGCGGGTGAGGGCGTCCGCGTCCTCGACCGCCGAGTTGATCGCGAAGTCGTAGGCGATGGGCCGGTCGGCGACGTTCCAGCCGCACTCCCAGAAGCGCAGGTCGTCGATCTGGCCGCCTAGGGCGCGGAACGCCCCGACGCCCTCCAGGACGCGCGGGTCGTCGCGGCCGACGCCCTCGTCGAGCTTGAAGAGGACCAGGTGGCGGATCATCGCTTACCTCCGTTGGCGGCCCAGGTCATGAAGTCGCCGATGGCCCCGGCCGCGTCCGATATGCCCTGGAAGCCTATCTGGACGTAGTCGGCGGCCTTGGCCGGATCGGTGATGATCACGTACAGCGCGAAGACCACGAGAGCGTAGACGACGATCTTCTTGGCGTTCACCGCCATCGCGGCCTCCCCTGTCGCTGGTCGCCCCTGCCGTCGCCCGGCCCGCTCGCCGGCCGGGCGCTGCCGATGATCGCACGATGATCGCACGAAGGGCCCCGTCCGACCGGACGGGGCCCTTCTTCTGCGGTAGCGGAGGGATTTGAACCCTCGGTGACTTGCGCCACACTCGCTTTCGAGGCGAGCTCCTTCGGCCGCTCGGACACGCTACCGAGGGAGACCTTACAGCACCGGCGGCAGTGCCCAGAAATCCGTCGGCGGCGCCGGTTCAGCGGGAGCGGAAGAACTCGGTGAGCAGCTCCGCGCACGCGCCCGCGAGCACGCCCTCGATCACCTCGGGCCGGTGGTTGATCCGCCGGTCGCGCACGACGTCGAAGAGCGAGCCGGCGGCGCCCGCCTTCTCGTCGCGGGCGCCGTAGACCACCCGGTCGAGGCGGGACAGGACGGCGGCTCCCGCGCACATCGTGCACGGCTCCAGCGTGACGACCAGCGTGCAGCCGGACAGCCGCCACTGCCCGGCGGCCGCGGCGGCCCGCCGGACGGCGAGAACCTCGGCGTGCGCGGTCGGATCGCCGGTGGCCTCGCGTTCGTTGTGCCCGGCGCCCAGCACGGTGCGGCCGTCCGCGGCGAGCACGACCGCGCCCACCGGGACGTCGCCGCCCGCGGCGGCCAGCCGGGCCTCGGCCAGGGCGAGCCCCATCGCCTCCCGCCACCGGTCGCGGACCGGGTCGGGCGGGACGACGGGCTCGCCCGCCGCGCCGGGCGCCTCCCGCGGGGTCAGCGGACGGTCTCCAGCACCTCCGAGGCGCCGAGGGCCTCGGCGATCGCGCTCAGCGCGTCCTCCGCGTCCAGGATGCGCAGCTCCTTCTGGCTGACGCCCAGGTCGTCGAGGATCTCCGCGTCGCCCAGCGGGCCGTGCGCGATGGCCTCGTCGGAGGACGCCTCCTCCTCGTCGTCGTCGTCATCGGAGGCGGCGGGCTCACCGTCCTCGGTGCCGTCGAGGTCGAGCGAGTCCAGGTCGGCGCCGTCGTCGGGCTCCCGGCCGAGCAGTTCGTCGGTGAGCAGGATCTCGCCGTAGGAACTGCGGGCGGCCGCGGCGGCGTCCGAGACGTAGATACGAGGGTCTTCCTCGCCGTCCACGCGGACGACGCCGAACCACGCGTCTTCCTGCTCGATGAGGACGAGCACGATGTCGTCCTCCGGCGAGGCCTGCCGGGCCAGGTCGGCCAGGTCGGCCAGCGTCTCCACATCGTCGAGCTCTGTGTCGCTCGCTTCCCACCCGTCTTCGGTGCGCGCGAGCAGTGCGGCGAAGTACACCGTGACTCTCCCACTGGTCTGAGGCGTGCCGGTTGGGGGTCCCCCCGGCGGAGGTACTGGGCGGGGAGAGCTGGGCTCCGAGCCCCACCCACTCGGAATCGTGGCAGAAACAAGGCGTTCTGGGGATGTCTTCCGCTCGCTGTGTCCGGCAGTTTCGCCGTCCGTCGGCAAAGGACTCGCCAGCGCGCTCGTTGCCGCCACCTGCGGATCGTACGCGGCTTTGCCCGGCGTCAGCGCGCGGCCCGCCCCGCGATCCCGGCCCGGACGCCGGGCTTCCTCCGTGTGCCGCCCGCCCCGCCCTACCAGCGGAACGTGCGCATCCGCATCGCGTGTCGCAGCCGGGCGGCCTTGGCGCGGCGCGGCTGGACGCGGTCGCGCAGTTGGCGGGCCTCGGCGAGATCGCGCAGGAACTGGGCGCGCCGCCGACGGCGGTCCGCCTCGGGCTCCGCGGGCGCCGGCGCGTCCACCGCCCCTGGCTGCTCGCGGAGCGCTGGATCTTCACGGTCCTGCCGGTCTCGCCGGTCGTGCCGGTCGCGCATCGGTTCACCACCCCAGCTCGGTCTCTCCCACTTTCCCTCGGACGGCGGGTTTGATGCCCGGGGTGCGGCGAGGGCGGCCCGTGACACGGGCCGGGGCGGGAGACATCGCCGAGGGGGCGAGGGGGGTGGAGAGGGTTCGCCCGGTGGCCGGTGGCCGGTGGCCGGTGGCCGGTGGCGGGTGGCGGGTGGCGGGTGGCGGGTGGCCGGTGCTCGGTGGCGGGTGGCCGGTGCTCGGTGGCCAGTGGTGTGGGTCGGCGGCGGGGTCGGGGAGGGCGCGCTCTGCCGCCTCGGGGCTGACGGGAGCGGTGTGCTCGGCGGCGCTGACCGCGACCAACGGCCGGAGGACGGTGCGCTCGGCGGCCCGGCGCGGGGCCCCGTTAGTGTGGGCGCATGCGTCTCCACGTCGTCGACCACCCCCTGGTCGCTCACAAGCTCACCACGCTGCGCGACCGCCGCACCGACTCCGCGACCTTCCGTCGGCTCGCCGACGAACTGGTCACGCTGCTCGCCTACGAGGCGACCCGCGACGTGCGGACCGAGCAGGTCGACGTCGACACGCCGGTGGCGCGGACCACCGGCGTCAAGCTCGCCCGCCCGCGTCCGCTGGTGGTGCCGATCCTGCGGGCCGGGCTCGGCATGCTGGACGGTATGGTCCGCCTGCTGCCGACCGCCGAGGTGGGCTTCCTGGGCATGATCCGCAACGAGGAGACGCTGGAGGCGTCCACCTACGCCACGCGCATGCCCGAGGATCTGTCCGGCCGTCAGGTCTACGTGCTGGACCCGATGCTCGCCACCGGCGGCACGCTGGTCGCGGCGATCCAGGAGCTGATCAGGCGCGGCGCCGACGACGTGACCGCGGTGGTGCTGCTGGCCGCCCCGGAGGGCGTCGCGGTCATGGAGCGCGACCTGGCGGGCACGCCGGTGACCGTCGTGACGGCGTCGGTCGACGAGCGCCTCAACGAGCACGGCTACATCGTCCCGGGCCTGGGCGACGCGGGCGACCGGATGTACGGGGCGGCCGAGTAACCTCCGGTCTCCCGGGTCTCTCCGGCCCCCTTGAGAGACCCGGCCACTCCGGGAAACCCGGCCTCTTCGAGAGTCCCGGCCCTTGGAGAGACCCCGCCTCTCCGGGAGACTCGGCCTCTCCGGAAGACCCGGCCTCTCCGGGAGACCCGGCGCCTGGCCGGGCCTCTCCCGGCGGTCCGGGGGCGCGGCTCGCCGCGATCGACCGCGCTGAGAAGACGACCGGCCGCCCCCGACAGCCCGGGGCGCGGCAGGCACGGCGTCGGCCTGCCGCGGGCGCGTCCGCCGCGCGCGCCGGTCCGCTCAGCAGCCCTTCCCGGCCGCCGTGGGCGCGGGCCGCGGCGCGTTCAGCGCGGCCAGTGCCTTGTCGGCGGCCTGCTGCGCGGCCAGTTGCTTGAATCCGTCGCCGATGATCAGGTCGACCGCGGCGCCCTTGCGGGCGTCGGCGCGGCGCGCGGCGCCCGAGAGCTGCGTGGCGAGCACGGGCATCGACGTGTCGAGCGCCGACGCCGGGCCGAGCAGCAGCCCGGCGCCCTTCACCTTCTTGTCGAACTCCCCGGTGGCGTTGCCGACGTCGCCGATGCGGAAGCCGCGCTTCTTCAGCTCGTCCGCCGTCTGCTTGGCCAGCCCGCCGCGCGGCGTGGCGTTGAGGACGTTGACGGTGATCTGGCCCGGCTTGGGCAGCGCCCGCACGGGCCGCGCCGACGCGGAGTCCGCGTGGCGAGCGCACCGGGTCCCCGCCGCCTCGGCCTTCTGGCTGCCGCCCGTGAAGGCGTCGATGAGTTGCAGCGTGCCCCAGCCGATCACGCCCAGCACGGTGACGGAGGCGACGGCCAGGAACACGAGCCTGCCGTGCCGCCGGGGCCTGCGCATCCGCGGGAACTTGTTCCCCGTGATCTTGTACTGCCCGCCCATGCCGGGGGGAGTCAGCATGCTCATGAGCGCAGCGTAGTCGGCAAGGACGCTGATTCCTACTAGATGATCATAGGACCCGGCTCAGCAGAACCCGAAAGGTGCAACGGCCGGTCGTACCCGCCCTCGGGACGCCGCCGATTCCGCGTCGCCGGGCGACCCACGGCCCTCGGACGACCCGTATGCGTACGGCCGCACCCGACCCGTACGCGTACGGCCGCACCCGCGACCCGTAGCGGAAGGCCGCAACGCGACCCACGCGCGGGCGCGGCTGCGCTCAGCCGAGTTCGAGCACGCGGGCGTGCAGCACCTGGCGCTGCTGGAGCGCCGCCCGGACCGCGCGGTGCAGGCCGTCCTCCAGGTAGAGGTCTCCCTGCCACTTCACGACGTGCGCGAACAGGTCGCCGTAGAAGGTCGAGTCCTCCGCGAGCAGGGTCTCCAGGTCGAGCTGCTGCTTGGTGGTCACGAGCTGATCGAGGCGGACCGGGCGCGGCGCGACGTCCGCCCACTGCCGGGTGCTCTCCCGGCCGTGGTCGGGGTACGGCCGGCCGTTTCCGATGCGCTTGAAGATCACACGGAAAGCCTACCGGCCCGCGGCTTCCGGGCGCAGCCTCGCGGTGGCGGTGCGACGCTGGAATTGCCGCCGCAAACCAGGCGAAACGGGAACAGGAGCCGAACAGGGGAACCCTGATGAGTGACAGCGAGACCAGGCCCGGGAGCACACCGGAGGCGCCGCCGCAGACGCGCGCGCCGGCCTCCGCACCGCGCGGCGCCGCGCCGGAACTGCCGCCCGCGGCCCGGGAGATCGCCGCCGGCTACGCCTTCGCCGGTCCCGCCCTCGACCTGGGCGCGCTGATCTGGGAAGGGCACTGCCTGCCCGAGGCGCAGATCCGCGTCCCGTTGCCGATGCTCAACCGGCACGGCCTGGTCGCGGGCGCCACCGGCACCGGCAAGACCAAGACGCTCCAGCTCATCGCCGAGCAGTTGTCGGCGCAGGGGGTGCCCGTCTTCCTCGCCGACGTCAAGGGCGACCTGTCCGGCGTCGCGGAACCGGGCGCGCTCGGCGACCGCGTCCGGGCGCGGGCCGCCGAGGTGCGCCAGCGCTGGACGCCGGGCGGCTGCCCCGCCGAGTTCTACGCCCTCGGCGGCGCCGGCCAGGGGATCCCGCTCCGGGCGACCGTCACCAGCTTCGGCCCGCTGCTGCTGTCCAAGGTGCTCCAGCTCAACCAGACCCAGGAGCAGTCCCTCGGCCTGATCTTCCACTACGCCGACACCAAGGGCCTGGAGCTGATCGACCTCAAGGACCTCCGCGCGGTCGTCACCTTCCTGACGTCGGATGAGGGCAAGCAGGAGCTGAAGAGCGTCGGCGGACTGTCGACCGCCACGGCCGGGGTGATCCTGCGCTCGCTCACCGCCTTCGAGGCGCAGGGCATGGCCGGCTTCTTCGGGGAGCCCGAGTTCGACACGGGCGAGTTGCTGCGCACGGCCGGCGACGGGCGCGGGGTCGTCTCCGTCCTCGAACTGCCCGCCGTCCAGGACCGGCCGCACCTCTTCTCCACCTTCCTGATGTGGCTGCTCGCCGACCTCTTCCACGACCTGCCCGAGGTCGGCGACGTGGACAAGCCCAAGCTGGTGTTCTTCTTCGACGAGGCCCATCTGCTGTTCGACGACGCCTCCAAGGCGTTCCTGGAGTCGATCACGCAGACCGTGCGGCTCATCCGCTCCAAGGGGGTCGGCGTCTTCTTCGTCACCCAGACGCCCAGGGACGTGCCCGCCGACGTGCTCGGCCAGCTCGGCAACCGCGTCCAGCACGCCCTGCGCGCCTTCACCCCCGACGACCAGAAAGCCCTGAAGGCCACGGTGAAGACGTTCCCCAACTCGGCGTACGACCTGGAGGAGGTGCTCACCGGCCTCGGCACCGGCGAGGCCGTGGTGACCGTGCTCAGCGAGAGCGGCGCCCCGACACCGGTCGCGGCGACCCGGCTCCACGCGCCCGAGTCGCTGATGGGCCCGATGGACGCGGCGGCGCTGGACCATGCGGTGCGGGCGTCGGGCGGCTACGAACGTTATGCACAGGCTGTGGACCGCGAGTCGGCGTACGAGAAGCTGACGGCGGCGCAGGCGGCGCAGGACGCGCGGGCGGCGCAGGATGCGCAGCGCGCCAGGGACGCTCACGGCGCGGCGCGCGGCGAGGCCCCGGGTGAGCGGCGGCCCGCCTCGGCCGGTGGGCGGGCGCCGGAGAGGGAGCGGAAGCGGGGACGCGGGGGCGGTGAGGCGCCGTCGGTCGTCGAACAGGTCGTGCGCAGCAGCGCGTTCCGGTCCCTGGCCCGCTCCGTGGGCACGCAGATCGGCAAGGAGATCACCCGCTCCCTGTTCGGGACGGCCCGTCGCGGGCGGTGACGCCGTGCCCGCCTGCCCGGCGCGGCGGCCGGGCAGGCGGTCAGTGGGGTCGCGGCGGCCAAGAGGGGAGGAGGAGCGTCGCGGCTGGGGTTACAGCGGGCGCGGGATGCGCCGGGCGTGGCCGCGAATGCGGAAGGCGGTGACGATCTCCATGATCCCGACCACGACCAGCCACCAGCCGCCCAGCAGGGTGAGCCAGGCGACCGAGGTCAGCGGGGAGTCGATCAGCACGATCCCGGCGACGAAGGTGACGACGCCGAGGAAGATCTGCCAGCCCCGCGCGGGCGCGGCGCGGTCGTGGACGGCGGCGATCGTCATCGTGATCCCGCGGATCAGCCATCCGATGCCGATCCACAGCGCGAGCAGCAGAATCGACTGCATGGCGCCCCGGAAGCAGAGCAGGCCCAGCAGGATCGACAGGGCGCCGCTGGCGAAGGCCAGCACGCGCAGCGACGCCGACACGTGCGTGCCGAAGGCGGAGACCAGTTGGAACACTCCGCTGACCACGAGGTAGACGCCGAACAGGACGCCGGCGGCCAGCAGCGAGGGACCCGGCCAGATCAGCACCAGGACGCCCAGGACGAGGGCGGCGACGCCGGTGACCAGCACGGCCTGCCAGGCGGCACGGGAGAGGAAGTGCAGGGGTCCCTCCAGCGGGAGCCCTTCCCGCGGGGGTCCGTCCGGCGCCGGGCCGCTCGGCGGGCGTTCGCTCGGCGGCCGTTCGTCCGGCGGTGCGGAACGGGGCGCCGACGCCTGGGGCGCGGCTGCGCCCTGCGCGTCCCGCGCTTCCCGCGCGGCGTGGAGGTGGGGGTCGTCGTACGCCGGCCCTCCGGGGCCGCCGCTCGGTGGCTCGTTCATGGTCCATGCTGGGAACGGGCACGGGCCGCCCACCATTCTTGTGGGCCACTCGGGTGACGCGGCACCGGCCTGACGGGAGACGGGGACGTCCGGAGACGGGCAGGTACGGACATGGGAATGCCCGGACGCGGATATGTCCGATGAACTGCGGGAAAGTCATCGCCCGTCGCCGGTCGCCCTCTCGCTCACCGCCCGGAGCGCTGGTCCGGTTCCCCGGACTCGGCCGCCGCAGAGGCCGGGGCGGTCGTAGCAGTCGTGGCAGTCGAAGCAGTCGCAGAGGGCGACGCGGTCCCACCGCTCTTGGCGGCCTTGGCGGCGGCCTTGATCTCCTGCTTGTGCGCCCGCACCTTGGCCAGCGACTCCGGCCCGGTGATGTCGGCGACGGACCGGAAGGACTTCTCCTCGCCGTAGGCGCCCGCGGCCTCCCGCCACCCCTCGGGACGCACGCCGAGCTGCTTGCCGAGCAGGGCGAGGAAGATCTGCGCCTTCTGCTTGCCGAACCCGGGCAGCTCCTCCAGCCGGCGCAGCAGCTCGCGCCCGCTGCCGGCGTCCCGCCAGAGAGCCTCGGGGTCGCCGTCGTAGTGCTCGACCAGGTACCGGCACAGCTCCTGGATGCGCTTGGCCATGGACCCGGGGTAGCGGTGCACGGCCGGCTTGTCCGACAGCAGCCGGGCGAAGGTCTCCGGCTCGAACGCCACGATCTCGTGAGCGTCCAGGTCCTCGGTGCCCATCCGCCGGACGATCGTCGAAGGCCCCTTGAACGCCCACTCCATCGGAATCTGCTGGTCCAGCAGCATCCCGACGAGCGCGGCGAGCGGACTGCGGCCGAGGAGGCCGTCGGCGTCGGGGTCCTGGGCGAGATGCAGGGTGACGTTCATGCCCTGATGATCGCCCGTCGGGCGCCGTAGCGCAGCCGGGCGGGCGCGGCGGGTCCGTACGGCCGTGACCGGGACGGCCGACCGGCTCGCCTGCCTGTTCGCACGCCTGTCCGGCCGCAGCGGTACGCGTCTGTCCGACAGGAAGTTAGGTTAGCCTAACTTCAACGAGAGGAGCGGGATCAGCGATGGAGTCGGAGCGCGACGCGCGGGCGGACGCGGCGGGAGCGCCCGTGGACGCCGAGGTCTACCGCGACGCCTGGGGCGTACCGCATCTGCGGGCCGGCGACGCCGTCGCGCTCGCCCGCGCCCAGGGCCGGGTCACCGCGCTGGACCGCGCCTGGCAGGTGGAGGTCGAGCGGCACCGGGCCCAGGGCACGTCCGCGTCCTTCCTCGGCGCGCCCGCCCTCGCCTGGGACCTCTTCGCCCGGCGCGCCCGCCTCGACGACACCGCACGGCGCTGCTTCGCCGCCCTCGAACGGCGCGACCCCGAGACCGCCGACTGGGTGCGGGCGTACGCCGACGGCGTCAACGACGGGCTCGCGAAGGGAGCGCGCCGCGCCCCCGAGTTCGCGAAGACCGGTCTGGCGCCTGGACGTTGGGAGCCGTGGCATCCGCTGGGCGTGTGGCTCGGCGCGCACATCCTGTTCGCCGGGTTCCCGGCCAAGCTCTGGCGCGAGCAGGTCGCCCGCCTTCTCGGGCCCGCGGCCGTCGGGCTGTTCGCCGCCGACGGCCCCGGCACCTCCGGCAGCAACGGCTGGCTGGTGAGCGGCGCGCGCACGGTCACCGGGCAGGCGCTGATCGCCGGCGACCCGCACCGGTTCATCGAGGATCCCGGCGTCTACCAGCAAATACGCCTGGCCTGCCCGGAGTTCGACGTCGTCGGCCTCGCCGTCCCCGGCGTCCCCGGCATCGCCCACTTCGGCCACACCGGCGGCGTCGCCTGGGCCATCACCAACGCCATGGCCGACTACCAGGACCTCTACCGCGAGCGGTTGCGCCGCACGGGCGCGGGGGTCGAGGCGCTCGGCCCCGACGGCGCCTGGCGCCGGGCGGCCCGCCACACCGAGACCGTCGAGGTCGCGGGCGAGGAACCGGTCGAGGTGGAGATCATCGAGACCGAACGCGGCCCGGTGATCGCGGGCGGCCCCGAGGGACTGGACGGCCTCGGCGTGCTCGGCGGTCCCTACGAGCCGTATGAGCCCTATGAGCCTTACGAGCCGTCTGAGCTGTCTGAGCCGTCTGAGCCGTATGAGCGGTACGGCGCAGGGCAGTCGCGCGGACCGGCGGGTGGGCCGACGACTGGATCGGCGGGGGGATCCGTGACCGTATCGGCGGGCGGGTCGGCGGGCGGACCTGTGACCCTATCGGCGGACGGATCCGGGACCGGATCTGCGGGCGTTCCGGGGGACGCCCCAGAGGGCGAACCCGGGACCGCTCCCGCAGACGATCCAGCGCCCCCCGACACCCCCCACGCCTCCGACGCCCCCCACGCCTCCGAAGCCCCCCACATCCCCCTAGCCCTCACCCTCCGCTATCCGCCCCGGGTGACCGGCGACCTCGGGTTCGGTGCGCTGCTGCCGCTGCTGCGCGCCCGCCGGGTCGCGGACGTCGACCGGGCCTTCGGCGCCTGGGTCGAGCCGGTCAACGTAGTCCTGGCCGCCGACACCGACGGCGGAACGCTGCACCGGGTCGCGGGCCGGGTCCCCCAGCGCTCCCAGGACAACGGCCTGCGCCTGGTCCCCGCCTGGGAACCGGGCCACGAGTGGCGGGGCTGGCACGCACCGCCCCGCGCCGGACTGGCCGACCAGGTCGCGGTGATGGCCAACCAGCGGGGCGTCGCCGCCCCCCTCGGCGTCGAGTTCGCCCCGCCGCACCGCGCCGACCGCATCCGCGCCCTGCTCGCCGAGCGTCCCACGTGGTCCGCGGCCGACCTGCCCGCGATCCACACGGACACCCGGCTCGCCTCGGCCGCACCGCTCCTGGACCGGCTGGCCGCGCTCGACGGCCTGAGCCCCGCGGCGGCCCGCCTCCGGGACCGCCTGCTGCGCTGGGACCGGCACATGGACGCGGACAGCGCGGACGCGGCGGCGTTCGCGCAGGTGCGCACGGCCGTCGTACGCGCCCTCGCCGCGCATCCGGCGTTCGCCGCGCTGACCGACCCGCCCGCCTACCCCGAGGTGTTCCTGCCCTGGCTCGCCCTCGTCCCGCGCGTCGGCTACGCCCTGGAGAACCTGCTGAGGGCCGAGGAGCTGTACGGCGTCGACCGTCCCGCGCTCGTCCGCGCGGCCGTGGAGGATGTGGTCGCCCGCCCCGCCGGACCGTCCGCCGCCACCTGGGGCGAACGGCATCGGCTCGCCGCCTGGCGGGCGCTGGAGGACGCCGGATCGCCGTACGGAGAGACCGCGTTGGCCGGGGACCACGACTGTGTGCTGTGCACCTCGGCCGTGCCGGGACTGACCGACCTCGCCGCCCGCGGCCCGGTGGCGCGCTACGTCTGGGACCTCGCCGACCGCGAGAACAGCCTGTGGGTGGTGCCGCTCGGCGCCGACGGCGTCGCGGACGCGCCCCACCACCATGACCAGCTCCCCCTGTGGACGGCCGGCGCGCTCGCCCCGGTCGTCACCGACTGGACCCGCCTCACCAAGGAGACCGGCCTCTGATGCCCGAGCCGCACGCCCCCCGGCGCCCCACCGCGACCCCGGCCGCGCCGCCGCGCGCCGCCGTCCACGAGCAGGTCGTCGACGGCTTCGGCGCCCTCCGCATCCTCCCGCTGGACCCGCACGCGGACGCCGACACGGTCCACGCCTGGGTGAGCGAGGAACGGGCCGCCTTCTGGGGCATGACCGGCCTGACGAAGGAGCAGGTCACCGAGGTCTACGCCCACATGGACGCCCTCGACACCCACCACGCCTTCCTCGTGGTGAAGGACGGCGCCCCGGCGGCCCTGCTCCAGACCTACGAGCCGGCGGCCGACCGGGTGAGCGAGTGCTATCCGGTGCGTCCCGGCGACATCGGCGTCCACCTGCTGCTCGCGCCCGCCGGACCGGACGGCGGCCGCCCCGGCTGGACCGAGGCGCTGCTGCGCGCCGTGCTGACGTACGTCCTGCTGGTCCTGGACCGCGGGCGGATCGTGGTGGACCCGGACGTGGGCAACGAGAAGGCGATCGCCCGGTTCCTCCAGCAGGGATTCGCCCGCGGACCCGCCGTCGTGCTGCCGGAGATCGACCTGCCCGACGTGTACCTGCCCGAGAAGCACGCCCAACTGGCCTTCCTCACCCGGGAGAAGGTCTTCCCGGACGCCGCGGGTACCGTGGGCGCGCTGCCGGGCGCCGCGTCGGACACCGTGCCGGGCGCGGAGGCAGCTCCGGCGGCCGGTTGAGCGGGGCGCCGCCGCCGTCCGTACCCTTCGGGAGTCCGGCGAGTCCCGAGGCGGTGAGGTGACGTGACCCGACGACGACGTTGCGCAGGAGGCGAGCGGCACGACGGGCGTCCGCGCGACGCGCGCGACGAGCGGGACGTGCTGTGGGTACGGGTACGGGTTCGGGCGGGGGCACGAGTTCGGGCGCGGGGGGCGCGTATCGCCGTGCGCGGACTGGACCGCGAACAGGGGGAGCGCGCCGCCGTGCGCGGGCGGGGCCGGGGCGGGGCGGGGGGAGCGGACGGCGAACGGCGACGCCCGCGACTCGCCCCGCCCGGCCAGCCGACCGGGCTCACCTGGTTCACCCGGTCCTCCCGGCTCACCCGGCGCTCCGGGTCCTCCCGGCTCACCCGTCTCGTCGGGCTCGCCCAGCCCGGCCGTCCCGCCCAGCCCAGCCAGCCTGGCCGTCCCGCCCGGCCCTCCCAGCTCACCCGTCCCGCCTGGCTCGCCCAGCCCGGCCGTCCCGCCTGGCTCGCCCGGCTCGCGCTACTGGGCGTCCTCCTCTTCCTCGCCCTGCTCGGCGGCGCGGCCCCCGCCTCCGCCCACGCCGTCCTGCGCTCCAGCGACCCCGCCGACCAGACCGTCCTCCGGACGGCGCCCCGCACGCTCACGCTGACGTTCAGCGAGTCCGTCGGCCTGCTCGACGACTCCTTCCGGCTGTTCCGGCCGGACGGCCATCGGGTGCACACGGCCGAGCCCCGGCACGCCCGGGACCGCTCGGACACCGCTCAGATCGCCTTCCCGGCCGGACTGGGCCGGGGCACGTTCACCGTGTCGTGGCGGGTGGTGTCGGCGGACAGTCATCCGGTCTCCGGCGCCTTCACCTTCTCGGTGGGCAAGCCGTCCGCCGCCCCGGCCGCGATCGACGCCGGTCCGACCGAGACGCCGGCCACCGGCGGCCTCTACGACCTCGCCCGTTACGCCGCGTACGGCGCGGCCGCCCTGCTCCTCGGCACCGCCGCCTTCGCGCTGCTGTGCCGCCCGCCGGACGTCGCCCCGCTGCGCGGGCCGCTGACCGCCGGCTGGTGGGCGCTGCTCGCCGCCACGGCCGCCCTGCTGGCGCTCCGGGCTCCCTACGAGTCGGGCGCCGGGCCCGCCGCGGCCCTCGACCCCTCCGCCCTGCCCCGCACCCTGACCAGCCGCACCGGCCTGGTCCTGCTCCTGCGGCTGGCCCTGCTCGCGCCGACGGCCCTGTTCCTGCGGCGACTCGTGCGGCGCGGGGGCACGGCCGGGCGGCCGTCCGCCGCGACTCTGGCGACGGGCGGCGCCCTCGCCGTCGCCCTCGCGCTGACCTGGGCGGCGTCCGGGCACGCCTCGGCGGGCATCCAGGTCCCGTGGGCGATGGCGTCCACGGTGCTGCATCTGCTGGCTATGGCGGTGTGGCTGGGCGGTCTGACGGCGCTGCTGACGACGTTGCGGCGCCGTTCGGCGAGGGGAGCGGAGGAGGCCGCGGCCCCGGACGACTCCGGGCTCGCCGCGACGGCGGCCCGCTTCTCCCGTGTCGCCTTCCTCGCCGTCACCGTGCTGGCCGCCACCGGGGTCTACCAGTCCTGGCGCGGGCTCGGCTCGTGGAACGCGCTCACCGGCACCGCCTACGGCAGGCTGCTGCTCGTCAAACTGGCCGCCGTGGCGCTGCTGTTGTGCGGGGCTGCCGTGTCCCGGCGGTGGGCGGCGCGGTGGGCGGCGCAGTCCGCCGAGCGCGCCGCGCGCCACGGCGCGCCACGGACGGCGGTCCCGGCGCCTGCCCCGCAGACGGTGGGCGCGCCGTCGCCCGCGAGCCCGCGAGGGGGCGGGGGAGAGCACGGGGAGGAATCCGCCGCACAGCCCCCTTCATCCACTGTGCCCTCTTCGTCCTCTCCGGCCTCTTCGTCCTCTCCGGCGCCTCCGGCCAAGGTGCCCACTTCGCCCACCGACCCGGGCGTCCCCCTGCGCGCGCTGCGTCGTTCGGTGCTCGCCGAGGTCGCCGTGGGGGTCGCGGTGCTGGTGGTCAGCACGGTGCTGAGCGGGACGCTGCCGGGCCGGGCGGCCGCCGAGGAGGCCGGCGCCGCGCCCGCGGCCGGCGCTCCGGGCGCCTCCGTCACGACGATCCCGTTCGACACCGGCGCGCCCGGCGGCCACGGCACGGTGCAGATCACCCTGGAACCCGGCCGGACCGGCCAGAACGCGGTCGAGGCCGTGGTGTTCGGCCCCGACGGCGGCCTGTCCACCGTTCCCGAACTCCGCCTGTCCCTCTCCCTGCCCGCGCGGCAGATCGGCGCGATCGACGCTCGCCTGACCGACAGGGGCGGCTACTGGGGCACCGACTCCCTCGTCCTCCCGTTCGCCGGCGCCTGGACGGCGAAAGCGACCGTACGGGTGTCGGAACTCGACCAGGTGAGTGCGTCGAGGACGGTCCGGATTCTGCCCTGACGGGGGTCTCTTGCGACCGGGCGGCCGAAGCATCCGATCGCATAAACGTTTTGATCAGGGGGTCCTTCACCCATTTGCCGCGCATCCGGGGCACTTGAGCGCCGTTAGTTGGATATGACGAAGGCAAGCAGGGATGGGCATCCCGGTCTGTTCGCATACCGCCGTTGGGGTGAAGCGGGGGCCGGTCAGGCGCTGGCGCCCGGCCCCCGCACCTCCCTACCGACGCAAGGCCCCAGGCGCGCGCAGGCCACCGCTCACGGCGCCTCGGCCAGCGCACACCCCGCAGGGGCACGACGGTCGGCCGAGCCGCCGCCGCGGGCCTCCCGGGACGCCGTGAGCGGCGCGCCAGAAGCCGACCTCGTCCGTCGCCGGGTCGGCCCGTCAGGCCGCCGCGGCCTCTCGCAACCGGAACAGGCGACCCGCTGAATGTATGACGAACGTATCGGTCGCGGCCCGGGATACTCGCCACCCGACGACCCGTATCGCGAGCAGTCGTATCGCGAACAGCCTTATCAAGAACAGCCTTACCAAGAACAGTCCTTCACCGACCAGCGGTACACGTACCAGCGCTACCCGAGCCAGTCGTACGCGGCCCGGCCGTACCCGGATCAGTGGCAACGGCATGCCGAGCAGCCAGACGCCGGTCATCCGTACGCGGAGCCCCCGCACGCCGGTCGCCCGTACGCCGGCCATCCTTACGCCGAACCTCCGGCGCCTCCGTACCCCGGTCCGGCGGCAGCGGTCGGTCAGAGCCAGCTCTTCGCGGCCTCCGCTCCCGTGCCCGCGCCCACGCCCGTCCCCGCTCCGGGCACCGGACGCCACCGGGCGCCGCACCGGCCCGGGGTCTTCGAGGGACCGCTGGTCCCCCCGGACGCGACGTGGGACCCGGCCGAGGAGCTGGCCTTCATGCTCCAGGACGCCCTGCACGAGCAGAACCGTTCCTGGCCGCCCACGCCCAGGGACGCGTCACGGTCAGGCGACCAGGGCACGACGAACGTCAGGAACAGGAATTACGCCGAGACCGGCGGCAGTGACGATGACGATGACGTGTACACATATGAGGTCGACTACGTCGACGAGGTCGATTACGTCGCCGAGGCCGGCGAGATCGCCGAGGCCGACGGGATCGACGAGGCCGATGAGGCCGATGAGGCCGACCGGTTCGACGAGTCTGATGAGTCCGCCGAGGCCGACGAGTCCGACGAGGTTTACGACGGGGACCCGCGCGGGGGCGGCGGGGTCGGGAAGACCCCCATGGAGAGTCTTCAAGAGATCACGGCGGAACTGCCGCCGCTGCGGGTGGTCGCCCGCCGTCATCGAAAGGTACGAGTGCGCCGTGAGCGCAGCCCCCTTCCCTCTCTGCACGGGATGCGCACCGCGAGCCAGCTCATCGCCGCGCTGGCCGCGGTGATCGCCTCCGCGGTGAGCCTCTTCGGCGGCCTGGTCGCTTACGACCCGCTGCGGATCGTCGCGCTCGCCCGTATGCAGGACGGCATCGCGTCCTGGTGGCCGCTGCTGGTGTACGGCCCCTGGCTGGTGGCGTCGCTGTCGGTGCTGAGGGCCGCGCTGCACCGGCGCCGCGCCGTCCACTCCTGGTGCGTGGTGATGCTGTTCTCGTGCATCGCGATGCTCCTGTGCGTGGTGCAGGCGCCGAGGACGCTGGTGGACATGGCGTCGGCGGCGCTGCCTGGCCTGGCCTCGCTGGCCTGCTTCCAGCAGGTCGTCCGCCAGATCACCCTCACCCGGCCGCCCCGCCGCGCGGTCCCCCGCCACCGCCAGCACCGGACCCCGCACCCCGGCGCGTCGCCGAGGAACGCATCGACGCCTAGGCCGTCCACGTCCTCCCGGTCGGCGTCCTCAGCGTCCTCAGCGTCCTCAGCGTCCTCTGCGTCTTCGGCATCCTCGTCCGCGGGCGCCGCGCGGCCGAAGTCCCCTCCGTCCGCCGCACGGCCGAGGACCGCACCGCAGCCGAGGCCGGCGTCCCCGTCCGCGGCCGGGTCCGCCCGGAGGCCCGTGCCCGCGTCGGCACGCGCACGGAAGTCCACGTTCGGCTGACGGCCGGGGCGCAGCACGTGCAACGGGTCGCGTCAGCGGTCTTGCCGAACAAAGGTCCAGACCGATAAACAAGCTATGCACATGACACTCCCGGGGTGCCCGTCCCACGGGGCAGGCTGACGTGCCCCCGCGTCACGCACCCGGTGGCATCCCGCCGGAGACGTCGTAGCGGACACGCACGCAAGCACGCCCCCTTTCCCCACGGAGGTCGGACACATGCGCCTGAGAAGTGCAAAGCCGCGGCGCGGCAGGTGGCGAAAAGTGCTCAACCTGGTCCCCGTCGTCGCGCTCACGGTGGCGACCACCGCCGTCGCGGCGATGGACGCCGAGGCGGCGCCCCCGACGCCGCCGGGCTTCACCCTCACCTGGAGCGACGACTTCAACGGCGCCGCGGGCACCGGCATCGATCAGAGCCTGTGGAAGTACGACACCGGGCCGGGCAGCAGCTTCGGCACCGGTGAGATCGAGACCATGACCAACAGCACGTCGAACGTCTACTACGACGGCCAGGGGCACCTGGTGCTCCAGGCCCAGCACTCCGGGTCCGACCCGCGGGGCGGGTGGACGTCCGGGCGCGTGGAGACCCAGTCGGCGGGCTTCGGCGCTCCGGCAGGCGGAGTCGTGCGCATCGAGTCGGTCCTTCAGCAGCCCAACGTCAACACCGCCAACGGTGCGGGCTACTGGCCGGCGTTCTGGATGCTCGGCGCGCCGCTGCGCTCCGGTGTGACCTGGCCGAAGTCGGGCGAGATCGACATCATGGAGGACATCAACGGCCGCAGTTCCGACTTCAGCACCCTCCACTGCGGCGTGAACCCAGGGGGGCCGTGCAACGAGTCGACCGGCATCGGCTCGGGTGAACGCGCCTGCTCGGGCTGCCAGACCGGCTTCCACGACTACGCGGCGGAGATCGACCGCTCGGTGTCGCCGGAGCAGATCCGGTTCTACCTCGACGGCAACAACTTCTTCACCGTCAACGCCAACCAGGTGGACCCGACGACCTGGTCAGACGCGGTCGACCACCCGTTCTTCATCATCTACGACCTGGCCATGGGCGGCGGCTTCCCGGACGCCTTCGGCGGCGGCCCGAACGCGGCCACGGTCTCCGGCGGCAAGCTGGTCGTCGACTCGGTGGCCGTGTACAACAAGGGTCCCGGCTCCGGTGGCGGCGGCGGTGGCGGCGGTGGCGGTGGCGGTTCGGTGAGCGGCCAGACCATCACCGGTCCGGGCGGCAAGTGCGTGGACGTGGCCGGTGACGACAACGGCGGCGACGGCACCGCGGTCCAGCTCTGGGACTGCCAGCAGGGCGCCAAGGACCAGCACTGGACCTGGAGCGGCCAGACCCTCCAGACCCTGGGCAAGTGCCTGGACATCGCCGGCGGCGGCAACGCGAACGGCACCCAGCTCCAACTGGCCAACTGCAACAGCGGCGGCTACCAGAACTGGGTGCGGCAGACCGACGGCTCGCTGCGGAACCCGACCTCGGGCCGGTGCATCGACTCGCCGTCGGGCGCCAGCGCGAACGGCACACGGCTCCAGATCTGGGACTGCAACGGCTCCGGCGCCCAGAAGTTCGCCATCGGCGCCCCGATCTACGGTCCGGGCGGCAAGTGCGTGGACGTAGCGGGCGACGACAACGGCGGCGACGGCACCGCGGTCCAACTGTGGGACTGCCAGCAGGCCACCTCCCTCGACCAGAAGTGGACCTGGAGCGGCCAGACCCTGCGCACGCTGGGCAAGTGCCTGGACATCGCCGGCGGCGGCAACGCGAACGGCACCCAGCTCCAACTGGCCAACTGCAACGGCGGCGGCTACCAGAACTGGGTCGCCAACTCCGACGGCTCGCTCTCCAACCCGACCACGGGCCGATGCGTCGACTCACCGTCAGGCGCCAGCGCGAACGGCACCCGCCTGCAAATCTGGGACTGCAACGGCTCCGGCGCCCAAAAGTTCTCCCTGGCATAAGACCAGGGAGGACCTAGGCCACCGAGGTCCGATCACACACACATCGAAGGGCCCCACCACAAACGGCGGGGCCCTTCGACGTCGCGCCGGCGAGGCACTGGCGGAAGACACGAACTCACGGGGGCACACGCTTTCCCCCTGTTCGTCCTGGAATCCGGACGGATTCGTCATTGCCCCGGCCTGCAAGAGAGGCATTGTGGATCACGCATACGAACCCACTCGAACGATCAGAAAGCAACACAAACTGCACCCTTCGCTTCCTTTGGGGGCGACGAGAGCCGTAAGAGGCCACGTCGCATCGGCTGCCATCTACCCCTCCGCTTCGGCCGGGGCAAGGACCATCTCGACGCCCTTCGCCGAGTTCCACCCCCGCACGCGCGGGGACCACGAGGACTCTCGAGTCGGGGTGGAGGAATGCTTGGGACCACCCCCGCAGGCGCGGGGATCACACAGGGGGGGGCTGATGATACGACAGCTCGACGAGGGACCACCCCCGCAGGCGCGGGGATCACAGGAGCTGACCTGCGGTGCTATCCCGCCGGACGGCGGTTTTTACTCGCTTTACCAAACTCCGGCCTATAGGGCATAAGGCCCATCTTTTTCCGCCTCAACCCCCGAACCGTCGTCGTTTCGCCACCTTGCTCCAACCCTGCTTCGGTGGCTTCCCCAGCGTCCCTGGTGCTCCCGCTCCGCCCGAGGCGGGGCCCGGTTGGGCGGGGCGGTGGAGCAGCGTGAGGCCCTCGTGGTCGGTGGGGTGCCAGGCGTGGTCGTGGGTGCGGAAGGTGAAGCCCTGTTCGTTGTCGGTGGTGTGGGCGAGGAGGGCGCGGCCCTGGCCGGAGTAGGTGCGTACCTCTTCCCAGAGGATGTCCCGGACCCGGGCGGATGGGGAGCCGATGAAGACGCCAGGGGAGATCTCCAGGAGCCAGCGGGTGAGGAACCCCCGTAGCCCGGCGGGGCAGTTGGTGAGGACGATGACGGTCACCAGACCGGCTCGTCCCCGTAGTTGCGCCCGGAGGCTAGGGACTGGCCGCTGTCGGTCTGGACGCCGACCCGGTCAGCGTCCGGACCGTCGTGCGACGACCTGCCGGCCTTCCCGGAGTCCTCGTAGTGCAGGAGCTTCTTGATGTCGTTGGCGCAACGCTCCAGCAGACCGGCCTTGTTGATGCGGTCGCGCAGCGCCCGCCTGGTGCGGGTCGGCACGTCCTCGTCCCCAGCCGAGGCCGCGTCGAAGGCGGCCGGAATCCCGATCTCCGTCTTGTAGAGGTCGGCGATGTCGAGGACGAACGATCGCTCATGCCCCGAGTGCACGAAACCCAGTCCGGGGGAGCAACCAAGGGCGGCCACCACCGCGTGAGCCACCCCGTACAGGCACTGGGCGGCGGCTGTCACTCCCTGGTTGGGGGCGTCCCCGGCGTTGAAGTCGCCGTGGTGGTAGTCCCGCCGTACCCAGCGGACGCCGGTGCGCTCGGATTCCCGCCGGTAGCACTCCTTGACCCGGCGTCCTTCCATCCGCAGCAGGTCGTCTCGGCTGCATCCGGTGGTGTCCTCGCCGGGGAAGCGCAGGCGATACATCTCACGGGCCACCTCCACCCGGGAACGCCGGTTCGCCCACGCCGTCGCCTGCGCCTCCAGCAGGCCGGACGAGCGGGTGAGAGCCCGGCCGCCGGCGTAGAAGCGCACGCCGTGCTCTCCGACCCATATCACGGCGGCGCCGCTCTCCCCGAGCAGTGCCATCGCCTGATGCGTGACGCGTGTGCCGGGGCCCAGCAGGAGCGTGCCGATGGTTGCCGAGGGGATGTGGGTGACCCCGTCGGTGTCGGTGGCGGTGAGGGCGTTGTCATCCCGGTGGACGGTGCAGCGCTCCAGATAGAGGAACGAGGTGCGGTCGCCGACCCGGGTGAGTTCGCGTGGAGAGGAGAGGCTGCGTTTGCTGACAGTGCTCATGGACGGCTCCTCATCGCACCGGCGCCAGAGTCATCAGGCCGCACCCGTACGCCTTCGACTTGCCCATCCCGTGGGTGAGCGTGCGGCGGAAGGCGGCGAGGTCGGTGACGCGCAGCCGTCCGTCGAAGGTGGCCCGGGTGAGGCGCACGTCGGAGCCGGAGCCGGAGCCGGAGCCGGCGTCGCGCCGGCCCCCCGAACGCTCCGTGCGCCGCGGGAACCGCACCGGCGTGCGGTCGTGGACGATCAGTTGATAGCGCCATTGCTCCGGAAGCGCCCCGGTCTCCGTGTCCGCCCCTGCAACGGCCTCCGTAGTGTTCTCGACGGTGGCCTGTTCCCTGGGCAGCACCGCGAACCCGGCCCGTTCCTGGTGCTTGATCAGCCAGCCGACCTGGTGTCCTACAGTGACGTGGGCCGCCCGCTTGGTCGGGGCGCCCACCGGGTCCTGCTCGCGCCGGATGTGGTGCAGCGGATTGGCGGTGAGCCGGAACGCCCACTCGCCGCCCACCGCGAGCCCGTCCAGGAACTCCCCATAGGCGAACGTGGTCCACCCCTGTGTGCCCAGGCTCGGCCAGCCCGCCTGCTCGGCCAGGTGGGTGAGGTCGGGCCGGCCCGGACTGGAGATGAGCAGGTCGACGCGGTTGGCCGGAGCCTGGTCCAGCCGCCACAGCACCCGGGGGCCGCCGCCGTCCCGGGCCGGAGGCTCCGGGAACGCCATATCGACGGCACCGTGCAGGCGCTGGGGGGAGGCGAGCAGGGCATGGGCACCGGAGCGGGCCGTGTTGATGCGGAAGCGGGTCAGGTACATCGGCGGTTCCTAGAAGTCGTCCCCGGCGAGGGGCGGAGCAGACGAGTCGTGCCGCGCGGCCGGGGCCGGCCGCAAGTGGGCTGTCGGGTCGTGGAAAGGAGCCGACGCCGGTACGTGCCCGGTCCGCACACCGCGCATCGCGTACCGGCGGTGGTGCGGGTCGTAGCTGAGAGGCGTGTCGCGGAGCTGGAAGTCAGGAGTGTCCTGCGGCGGGCAGTCCAGCAGCATGTCCAGTTCCGCCCGCGGCTGTTCCTCCTGCACCCCGCGGCGTGAACCCCGCCCTCCCTGCCACGGAGCCTCCCGGAGCGCCTCCTCCAGCGGAAGGCTGCTGAGGGAGTCCTTGCCTTGAAGGAGCAGCGGATGCGACGGCGGGCACGAGCGGCGTCCCAGGTACGGAAGGAACCGGGGCGCGTCGACAGCCGCGTAGAGCCGCTTCACAAACGTGTCGTCACCCTCGACTCCAGTGACGAAGATCGCGTCGGCAAGGTAGTACCGGTGCGACAGCGGCAGTACGCGCCCCGTGTCGCTGTTCTCCGCCTTGTGGAAGTCGCGGATGCGGGAGCCGGGCCGGTCGATGCGGACACCGAAACGCAGCGCGGCCAGATCGGAGAGGTCGGCGTCGCGAGGGCGGCCCTCCGCGGCGGCCAGGAGACCGAGCACCCCGCTCTTCGTCGGCGCGTTCTCCGTGGTGCGCTGCACGAACCGGGAGGAGGCCCCCCACGACTGGAGCGGCCCGGCGAGCCGCAGCAGCAGGGTGGTCATGCGCCGGACTCCAGCCGCTCGGCGACCGCCGTGCCGACCTGCTTAAGCAGAGTCTCCAGCGTCAGCGCGCTGCCCAGGCCAGCCAGGCCCTTGGTCTCCTCGCCCACCCTGAATACCCAGGTGGGGTCGGAGCCGAGCCCGTACGCCCTCTCCATCTCCGTGATGTGCTCTGCCAGTTGATCACAGCTCCCGCGGAGGAAGCCGCCACTCGCGCTCTTCGGCACCGGCGTCTCGAAGGCACCTACGAAGCTCAGCGGCCAGCGGTCGCGGAGCTTGACGACGACTACCGCCGGCAGGGTGTGGTGGGCGAAGGTGTTGATCTTTCCGGACGGCAGGGAGGTGATGAACGCCTCCAGGAACGCCGTGAGCGCCTTCGCGGCGGGGGTGCTCGGTGGCTGCTTCGGGTCGAGACCGACACCGAGATTGCGATGGAGCTCGTCCACGTCCACGGCCGCGTACCGGTAGAGGGTCGCGGAGTTGAAGTCGACGGTGCCGATCATCCCGGCCCCGGACTCGGAGTCGCCGCTCAAGTCGTCCACAGCCGTGTAGTAGTCCGACTCCACCTCGGACCGGTGCACGCTGAGCGCGTGCGCCACCTGTGCGGCGGCCTCCACGTTGAGGTCGGCGGCGTCGGCCACCATCCGGCCGAAGAGGGCGATGTCCACCGAGTGCCGGGTGTCGATGGCAGCACGGGCCCGCGCCTTCTTCTCCTTGTTCTTCAGCTCCGCCTTCAGAATCGCGGGATCTCCTCCGGCGCTCTCGCTAACGGCGATCGCGGCGAGCGCGTCCAACTGCCGCCGGCTGAGAAACATCAGGTACTTCGACTCGGGGAGCACGCCGCCGTTCCCGTCGTCGTCCTTCGCCTTGCGCTTGGGCACCTCCAGCGTGGAGCCGGTCGCGACCGACAGTGCCTCCTCGGCCAGCTTCACAGCGTTGTCGGCGACGGTCGCGTCCCGCTCCGTGATGCGCTCCGCCAGCGCCTCCACCACCCGCTTCGTCCGCACGCCGAGTTCCTCGGGCGGAAGCAACTGCTCGAACTGCTTCCTGGTGGCCCGCTTCCACGCCTGGCTGGAGACCCGGGCACGGCGTTCCCCGCCGTAATAAGCGGATTTGGGGGTTCCGGTGTCGTCCCGATTCATGTTGCTGGGCGGCACGTTCTGCAGGATGTGGATGTCAACGATGCTGCGTGTCACAGGAGTTCCGCTCTCGTATCGGTGATCGGGCCGGAGCCGAAGGGCGTCCGGGAGGAGGGGCGGCGGCGGATGGGCGGTGGCCGCCGGGTGATGGCGGGGCGCAGCCATGGCCGGTCAGGTGTCCAAGCCCCACTCCTCTCCGCCGTCGACCCCGGACTCGTCGTCCGCGGCGGCCTCCCGGACGCCCGACGCCCCGTCCGTCTCCTCGGCGGCCTCGACGTCCGGACCCCAGTACCGGCGGTGCAGTTCGACGCCCCAGGCACGGGTGACGGAGTCACGCGCGGTCGGGTTCTGCCACCGGAACAACTGGTCGGCGAGGCGCACGTAGTCCAGCGGAATACGGGCTCCGCGAAGCAGCAGCACCAATTCGCGTAGTCGTGTCGCCAGGACCGCGATGTCCGTGGACGTCCCGGCCCGTACGTACCGCTTGCGGACGGTCTCGTTCAGCTCCCCGGCCTCCGCGGGACGCGCGTCTGCGGGCTTTGCGTCAGCGGGCCTCGTTTCCGTGTCCCGGCGCGCACCGCCGACGCCCTCCGCATCGCTGTTCCCCTGCCCGTTCCCCGCGCCCTTCGAGCCGGTCGAGCGCACGACCCCTGTCTCGCCAAGGGCCAACCGCCGGACCGAGCGGCCGAAGGCCCACCCGGGACGGTGCATGGGATCGTCCCGCACCGACTGCTGGTGCAGCGCCCAGAGCGTCACCGCGAGGTGGACTGCGGTGTCCTCCTGCCGCTCACGGGCTTCGCGAGCGTGGTAGCCGCGCGAGGAGAGAAGGGCCGGATCCGCGCCGTCCGCGCGCCGTGCATCCCTCAGGGCGTCGGTGCGTTCCAGACGGAGCGCGCCCAGCGTCTCCAGATGTCCCAGCCCCCAGGCCGTGGGCGACTCGTGGGCCTGCCGTCCGGCCTCGCGACGCAGCCGCGCCACGTCGGAGACCGCCCAGGAGACGTCCTGCCGGTATCCGCCCTGGAGCGCTGGGAGGAACCGGGCGACGGCCAGCCCGGGCAGCGGCCGGAGGTGTCCGTTGCGGCCGGGTACATGGGGTGAATCATCGGTCATTGATGCCATTGGCGGTTCTCCACGGAATGGAAGCCCCGGACCCGGCGGTCCGGGGAAGGGTGTCAGTACCTGCCGGTCGGAGGCTGCGCGGTCTCGGCCGTCCCGTCGTCCGCACGCGGTGCGGTGCCGAGGACCTTCTCCAGCCGACCGCGGAACCAGAGATCCGCCCGCCCGGCGTCCAGCAGGGTGGCGCCGCGCCCGGGAAGGTCGACCAACCGTCCCTCGACCGCAGGCCGGCCGGCAGAGCGGACCTCCTGCCGGGCCAGGCTCCCCACCTGCCGTCGGACGGTCTCGCGCCACTGCCGCTGGGCCTCCAGCAGGTCGGGCTGCTCGGCCAGTTCACGCAGCCACGTGCGGTACGGGCCGTCCAGTGCGCCGAAGGCCCGGTCCCGGACGGTCTCCATGGCGGCGTCGGTGTGCTCCCCGCCGGCCGCGCGCACGAGGTTGGCGGCCAGCTGAGCGAGTGCCCCCACCGCCTGGTCGGCGTCGCTGACGGCGTCGACCGCCGCCGCTCCGTAGACCTCGTTCCCGGCGTGGAGGGCGATCACAGGCAGCACTACGGCGTCGTCCACGATCTCGTCGACGACCGACTGCTGCGTGCCGTACTCGACTCCTACCGTCCTCAGCCGCACCAACTTCGACAGCGGCAGGTCTTCCTCGTCGGCCAGTTCCGTGGCCAGCAGCCGCAGCCACTTGGTGACCCGCGGCCGGAGCCGCTGGGCGGCCTCACCCGGTTTCCCGGTCAGCTCCTCACCGGCTCGCACGTGCAGCAGTGACTCCAGCCCGCGCCAGGCCGCCCTGCGCGGCTGGTGCCGCAGCGCGGTGTAGTACGGCACCCGTTTGCGCTTCTTCTCCTGTACCTGGCTGCGCCGCCAGGCGGTCATCGGCTCCAGCACCCAGGGCGACTCCTGCGTCGGCGGGTCGCCGTAACCCAGTACGACCCCGGTCACCGCGTCGCCCTCGGTCACCAGCCGGATGCGGCGGGTCTGCCAGGTGTAGAGGTCCCGCAGGCCGGTGGGCTCCGGGCCGCCCGCCGTCGCTCCGCGCGGACCGGACCCGTACGGCTCGTCCTGGCGCCAGACCGGGCGGTCCACCGGGATGCGCTGCTCGAATCCGGAGCCGCCGTACGCCTCCTCGAACGGTACGAGGTTGAGCAGCAGCGTCTCCCGCAGCGTCTCTCCCTCCGCGAAGACGCCACCGAGCATCCCGAGGGAACCCACGCCCAACGGGTAGACCTTGCCCGCCTTGGCCCGGGCGTCCTGCCGCATGGCGGGTTTGATGCCCGACACGTCGAACGCGTGCGCGTGCACCAGCCAGCGGGCGGCCTCCGCGAACGAGATGCGCTCGACTCCCGGCCGACGCATGGAGAACAGCGCCGCACCGGAGGACGCATCGGCCACGATCCGGGCCAGCGGCGCCACCTCGTCCTTCGCCGTCCGTAGCCCGGCCGTCTGGAAGAACGGCTTCTTCTCGTCAAGGAGTTCGAAGCGGTCTGCCTGCTCGTCGAGATAGTCGCAGGCGACCTGGCAGAAGACGTCGTCCGTGTCCGGTTCCCAGAGCTCCAGCCACGCGTCGAGATCCACCGGCCCCTGATGGGCGTCGTACAGCACGGCCAGTGCGAGCCGCAGCAGGGCGATCTCCTGCGTCGGCACATCACCCACGATCCGGCGGAACTCGCTCGCCCGCGCGAAGAACTCCCGCAGCGAAACCTCCTCCACCGCGCCGTCGGAGATCCGTTGCACGGGCAGCCACGCGTCCCGCACCAGGTTGAACCCGGGCAGCCGTGCCGGGGCGGGACTCACCGCGTCCCTCCGCCCCGCTGTGGGGCTACCGCCGTCACCGCCGGCCCACGCCTGCCCCTGACCTCGCCCCATGCCGCGGGCGTCCCCCTCCGTTCGGACATTCCCGTCCCGATCCCCTTTCGCGGCATCATCCCGCTCATCCCCCTTGCCCTGTATCGCTGCTTGCCCTGGAGCGCCGAGCCCCTGCTCGCCGGGCACAGCAAAGCTGAGCCCATCCTGCGGGCTGTAGGTCAACTCGAAGCCTGACAGACGGGTCTGACAACGCTCGTCCAAAGCAAGAATCAGCTGGCCCGCCAGCCACGGGCACTCCTTAACCTGCCAGGCGGGGACCAGGAACCGCTCCAATTCGGCGATAGTGCGGTCGATGATCCCCGGGTGACTGAACCTGCCGGGCAGCGTGATCGCGCTCGCGGCGACCGCCTCCGCCGCCCGCCTGGTCGGCGGGAAGTCGATGGGCAGGTCCAGGCCGCCCCGTCCGTCGTCCAGCCAGGGCACCGTGGTGATCCGGCCGTCGTCCCAGCGCTGCACGACCAGCACTTCGAGGGTCTCGTCGGAGTCCCGTACCTGAGCGCGCCCCTTCAGACTGTCGTCCGCGTCACCGGCGTGCGCCTCCAGCCACCCGTACAGCGGCCGACCGGGACGTCCCACCCGGCCTAGCAGGAAGCCGTCCGCCCGGCGCTGCTTCGCGTCGAGCAGTGCGGCGTGGCGCTCGTGCGCCCGTTCTGTCGCCTCCGCCCACTCCTTGGGGCCGATCGTCCCGTCGCCGTAAGCGCGTTGCACCAGCGTGCTGATGTCGTCGGGCAGCCGCACCGGTGCTCCGTCCAGATGCGGTGCGAGTGCCGCCGACGCCCTCAGCAACGTCCAGTCGCCCCGGTACACCGCCTGTGACCCCTTGACCGGCGACGGCGGCGAGGCCGTCCAGTCCACGCCGGTGATCAGGCACTTCGGCGTGGCCAGCCGGGCCGGTCGGCCCGGCGCGGGATGCCGGTGCAGCCGCCCCATCCGCTGCAGGACGAGGTCGACGGGTGTCAGATCCGTCACCAGCAGGTCGAAGCTGACGTCGAGCGACTGCTCCACCACCTGGCTGGCGACGACCACATGGCGTGCGGGCCGGTCACCACCGGGCCCGTACCGTTCCATCAACCGGACGTCGTTCGCCGCCCGGTCCGCCGCCAGGAACCGCGAATGGGCCACGGTGACCTGCTCGTCGCCGAAGCGCTCGCGCAGAACCCGCGCCGCTTCCAGCACCCGGGCCACTGTGTTGCGGACGACGAGCGCGCAGCCTCCGTCGGCCAGTTCGGCCTCCAGCCGGTCGGCCAGTAGCTTGACGTCGTCGTCCAGCCGCTCCACCGCGACCTCCGCGTACCGCCCGGAGGCAGCCGCAGGACGCGCGGTGATCGCCTCCCGCCCAGGAGACACGGCGGTCAGTAGCGGATACGCGTCCGCCGCTGTCTCCACTCCGCGCGCCGCCTCCACCCCGGCGTAGGCGGCGGCGAGTTCCTGCCGGCGGGCGGCGGGCAGCGTCGCGGAGAGCAGGACAACCGGCACCCGGTAGGCCGCCAGCCATTCCAGCGTCCTGTCGAGGTACCGGTTCATGTAGGCGTCGTACGCGTGGACTTCGTCGATCACCACGACCTTGCCGGCGACCGCGAGGTGCCGCAGCGCGAGGTGCCGGCTCTTCAAACCGGCGAACAGCACTTGGTCCACGGTCCCGACGGCGAACGACGCCAGCAGTTGCTTCTTGCGCCCGCGAAGCCACTGGTGCGCGTGCAACCCGGATGGCTGCCACCGGTCCCGCCCGCCCCCGTACGCGTCGCCGTCCGGGTCGACCGCCGAGATCGCGCGATTCCCCTCCCGCAGCAACCCGGCCCAGTCGCTCTGCAGGGCGGCCTTGGCGTGGGCGAGCACCAGGGACCAGTTTCCGGCACCGCCCTCCGCCGGAAGCGCGTCCAGCCACGCACGCAGCCGCTTGAACATCGCGTCCGAGGTGGCCCGGGTCGGCAATGCCAGCAGTAGCCCTCCGGCACCGGAACGCGCGGCCAGCACCTCCGCCGCCGCCAGCGCTGCCTCGGTCTTCCCCTCACCCATCGGCGCCTCGACGATCAGCAGGCCGCCGGGTGCCATCTCCCGTGCCAGACGCACCGCTTCGGCCTGCACCGCGCGAAGTGCCGCTCCGGCGAGCCGGGGGAAGCGCGTCGCGAACAACTCCGCGGCGGAGCCAGCAGGTTCCGCGGGCCGCCAGGGAGTCGTCAGCTCCAGCCCCTCCCAAGCGGCCCGCAGCCGCCGGGACTCGCCCCCCTCCAGCCATGACTCGGGCGCATAGGGGAACAATTCCGGTGCGCTGGCGATCCAGTCGGCGAGGATCACCACCGCCGTCAGCAGCACCTGCGCGGGCTGCGACAGCCGGACACCCTTCAGTTGCCCCAACACCTCGGTGACGTCGCATAGGTCGGCACACCAGTCCAGCAGCTCGAACTGTGTCCGCCGCCAGACTTCTTCGGCCACACCCGTGTGCCGCAACAAATGCGGTCGCAGCCGTACATCATGTATCTGCCCGCTTTCCGGCGGCACCCCGTGGTGCCCGCCGGCCACCACGGCGAACTGCCCCGAATCCCGGGAGGTGAGCCCATGGCGCTCCCGCAGCCACTCCTGTATCAACAACTGCCCCGCCAGCCCGTGCGGTGCCAGTCGCCGCGCCTGCCCGTACTCCCTCGCGGTCGGCATTTCCAGTCCGCGATCCCGCATCCGCCCGGCCAACTCCTCGACCTGACAAGCAAAGGCGGGCGTGCACTTGCCGATGTCGTGCGACGCCGCAGCGAACCGGACAAGTCGCGTGGCCTCGGCCTCGCCCCCCGGCAGCCCCTCGCGCACCACCTTCTTCACCGACTCCGGAAGCCACCGCTCCCACAACAACCCCGCTACGGCCCCACTGTCGGCAAGATGCCGCCAGAGCGGCAGCCAATCCCCCGTTTTGCGCTCGTGCTTCGCCCATGCGGACCGGGCCGCTTCGGACAGTCCATCGGACAGCGGGCGGGATGAGGACGGGGCGGAGTTGTCCTTTTCGGAGTGTTCGGAGTGTGCAGACATGTTCCTGCCTTCCGGGACGCACCTACGACTTGCTGTACATGCGGACCGTGGGTGGCCACCGAAGACCGGCGGCCACCCCGGCTTATGTCAGCGCCTGAGCCAGAGCGAGAGAGCGGTTCCGAGTAGGACCAGGCCAGCCCAGACGAGAGGGCGATCCGGCGAGCCGGAGATCATCGCGGAGATGACCAGCCAGTGGCGGTCGCTGTAGCCGGACGAAGTTAAGGCGCGCATCTACAATCTCCTTGTTACTGGTTCTTGGGTGGATCCGTAACGGGAACGGGACTTGTGCACATAGGTACGTCGGCCTAGGACGAACCGGCACAAGTCCCGTCTCGTTTAACGAAGATGTGGCGCCACGGGTGGCTCCCGGGCGATGCGGGAGACGTTATCGCATCGCCGTAACCGGCGTCAGACTTCCTTGTATCTGAGAGCGATGACGCACTGGGACGTCTCGGTTGAAGATGAGGGGCGTAGGCCTTCCCCGCAGCTCCTCGGGCTGAGCCTCGACCAATCGGACCTGCTGCCGGCGAGCTGCCCCCACACACGCGGGAACCACCCGACCAGGGACACGACCTGTCCGTGGTAGCCGGTACCACCCCCGCACGCGCGGGGACCACGGGCTGCCGGGCTGCTAGAACGCGGCCTTGCTGGAACCACCCCCGCACGCGCGGGGACCAACGGCGCTTTCGCACTCGGACTTCTCGGGGACCAGCCCCGCAGGCGCGGGGATCAACGGCGCTTTCGCACTCGGACTTCTCGGGGACCACCCCCGCAGACGCGGGGACCACACCATACGAGATGGTCTGTGCTCGATAACGCCGGACCACCCCCGCAGGCGTGGGGATCCAGACCGTGCCTTCGGCGGGCCCACGAGAAGCCGTGGGGTCACCCCTGCACGCGAGCGCAACGCCACCGGCCCCTGCGCAACATCGCTTCAACCCGCACGAGGTTGGGCTTCGACCTCGTCCCGGTGGAGGCGCTGCGCGGCGCCGATGCCTCGTACAACTCGGACGTCGCTCTGCGGCTGCTGAACGGCGAGCGCGGTCCCGTCCGTGACGCGGTGCTGCTGAACGCCGGGGCGGCGCTCACCACGCCGGAGGTGCAGACTGCGGGAGACGCCCCGCTCACCGAGCGGATCCGCGCCGGTATGGAGGGGGCGGCCGAGTCGATCGACTCCGGCGCCGCCAAGCGGGCCCTCGACCGGTGGGTTTCGGCCAGCAACGCCTGACCTTGGCCTGTCCTGGCGCGTCCGCTTTAGTCGCCCACGAGACTCCGCCACTTGGTGCGTTGATCAACTAGGCGTTTGCTCGTCCCCATGCAGAATCGCTGCCCTGGCTGCCCAGGTAAGGATGCTCTGCCCTCGCATGGACAGCCCGAGCCGGTTCCAGTGGAAGATCACGTGGTAGCTGAGCACCTGTCGCAGTCCGCGATCCAGCGACCCGTCCTGGACGCCGTGGGCGAGTGCCTGGCCGGCGCTGCGGAACGCGGCGGCCCATTCGGCGACGGGTTCCAGTGGGCCCCCGGGGCGCAGCAGGGCATCGCAGTCGGCGAGAAGGAGAGGGTGGATCTCGCGGGCTCGGGCATTGAGACGGTCCGGCGGAACGTCGCTGATGGCCGAGCGATGTTCCGTTGTGATGACGCGGTCCCAGACGTCGCCCTGTTCGTACCACTCCAGTCGAGCGGCGCGCATCATGATTGTGCACAGGAGGACTGAGAGTTCCCTGGGTCCGATGGTGATGCCGCGGCGCTGGTGGAGCTGCTGGATCTCTCGGCTGTCGGTGATGAAGAGGGCGTGGGCGGCCGTCATGCTGGTCGTCCCGCCGAACGCCAGCGTTTCCGGTTCGTAGATGCCAGGCCACCAGCGCTGGAGGTGGCCTTCGGAGACGAGGCGGTTGAAGCCTTCCTCGATGGCCGACTTGGCGTCGTGCGCGGGCTGGAGCCGTAGGCGCAGACGCCAGCAGGGGTGCTTTCTGGTGTACCACCAGCCGTCGATCGCGCCGGTGGCCTCCGCTTCGCGCAGGATGGGCAGGACGCGCGTGGTGAAGGTGGCATCTGCGTTCGCCCAGTCGGTGAAGTGGAGGTACGTCTGCCACCACTCGGTGGCGGCTGCGTGACGGGTCAGGGCTTCCCGGCCGGCATGGTCATAGACCGCAACTGCGTCGGAGAGGACCACGGGGTTCATCCGGTATTGCTCCGCTGCGCTGGCAATCGGGAGGCCCGTGAGCGCAGCGAGGACTGCGTGCTGCGCCTGGTTCGGCTCGGTTGTCGGAACTAGTCGATCAAGAGACATGCGTCCCATCCAGTGCTTGGTGACTGCTGCGAGACGAAGGTGGTGAGGGCGAGCGCGGTGCCGGCCGTGCCGTTGATCAGGCCGGGGGCCGATGGCGGGCCGGGCTGGTCGGGTGCTGTGAGGGCGTCATCGAGGCGGTCCGGGAGGGTGCTCAGGCGCGGGTCGAGCGCGTCCACGGCGGCGCGGTGGGCGGTCTGGTAGATGCCTGCCCATCCGTGGCAGAGGCCGTCGTCGGTGACTTGGGCGAGTTGCGCAGAGTCGGTCAACGCCCGGTACAGGGCGTCCTCGTAGAAGGTCTGGAGCGCGGGTGAGCGCAGGGCGATCCCGGCGAGTTGACCGGCCCGTGCGATGCCCGTCGTGCCGTAGCACCAGCTCGGACGGGCGGGGGCGTCGTGGTGGGGCCGTCCGCGGTCGAGGTCGCGCCGTGAGATGTGCTCGGGCCACCACGGGCCGGAATCGCCGTGCTGGCACCAGGCGTCGAGGTGGGCGCAGATGCTGCGCACGGCGTCCTGGTGGCCGTCGACGGTGACGCCGCGGCGCAGGGCCTGGGCCAGGAGGAGGAGTGGGCCGGTGATGCCGTGGGCTGCGCCGAAGTTGCCGTGCCCGCCGGGGAAATGTGGGGACTGGCCGCGGGCCGGGTCGTGGCCCACCCACCAGCCGGGCAGCCCGTGATCGGCAGGGGTGATCGGCCGGGTCAGGGCGACGAGGTAACGCAAGATCCGTTCCAGGGCTGGGCCCTCGGGGTCGGTGCGCAGGAGGTAGGCGCCAATCCCCGTGAGGCCGTAGAAGAGGTCGTACTCCCCGAACGTCGGCAGGTCGCCACGGTCGATGCGGGCGAGCGCGGCGTCCACGCGGCGGTGGGCGAGGTCGGTGATGTGCTGGTGCAGGGTCGCGCGCGCCGAGGCGTACAAGTGCTGGTAGGCGGGAGGAACGGTAGCGAGGACGAAGCCGATGGCCGGGGCGCCGAGGAACAGACCCGTCTGGTCGGCCGCGCTGATGGGCCCGGAGGCCGCGCTCGTGATCCACCGGTGGGCGGAGCGCCAGGAGCTGCCGAATCGGCTGGCCGTCTCGATGTGCAGCAGGCTGATTCCGGCGGCGCCATCGGCGAGTGACTGCACCGCCCAGGGCTCCTCCGGGGGTGGCGGAGACGGTTCCTCCAGGTTGGCGGTGTACTGCTCCAAGACCGCCGCGGCGGTGGCGGCCGACTTGGTCATCGGGCCGCCATCCGGTGCTGAAGGGCCGCTGTCCGCACAAGACGGATGGTGGTCTCCTCGGTGCGTGGGTCGACGCCGAGAGACCGGACGTGGTGCTGGTGCAACAGCGACCGGGCGACGTCGAGTGGATCGCGCTCGGCGGCCAAGGCCGTCCGGTAGGTGCCCATGGCGGCGGCGCGGGCCCGCCACGCTTCGGTGACCTGCGGGCCGCCGGGCAGAGCCGCGAGCGCGGAGGCACCGTTCGACGAGGCGAGTTCGAGTACCTGGCTGCTCAGGGCCCTGCTCAACCGCCCTTTGTTCTGGGGGAGGTTGCGCACCAGCCACTCTTCGGCCGCCGAAGTGTCCGGCGCCAAGGGGGTGACGAGGTGCAGGGCGCTGGCGGCGGCGAGGGCCTGCGGGGCGAAGGCGTCGGTGCGCTCGGTGAGTTGGATCTGCGCGAGGGCGGCGGCGGAGTCCGCCGCGAACACCCGGTGCGCGGCGGTCATGGCCGCCGCTCTGCCGTAGCGTCCGGTCTGCGGCTGGTAGGGAGCAAGGACGAGAGCGGACGCCAGTCCGGTCCTGTGCAGGTTGTCCGCCCAGGCGCGGACGTGCTGTGCGCCGGTGGCGTGTGCGTCTGGCGGCAGGTGCAGCGTGAGGTCGAGATGCTGGTCGGCGTCCGGCCGGGCCATCTCCCGGTGCCGGGTGAACCACCAGATGGGCGGTTCCTTCCTGAACGCGGAGAGCAGCCGGGGGAGATGGTGGCTGAGGATCTCGTCGTAGCGGCGAGGATGGGCGTGGAGCTGCGCGTGAAGAACGCCGCCGGCCCACGGGAAGTGCCGCCCGGCTGCCGTCGTCGTGGCGGGGCGCGGCCAGGGGACGTATGGAGTGTCCGGCTCGGCCCGGCCCAGGGAGAGCCAGATCTCGTGCGCCCGACCGATCCAGCCGTGGGCGTCCGCGTCCGGGACCTCGCGCAGCTCCACGCGCCCGGCGCTGTCGAGGTGCGCCCGCAGGACCCGGAGGCGGACCGGGTGGGACAGGTCGAGAGGGAGGCGCTGGTCGTACTCGATCACGGCGACCTGCAACGGGACCCGCAGCCGCTCCCGCCATGCAGTGAACGAGTCCTCCCACTCCTGCCCAGGGGCTCTGTGGCCGGGCAGATCGTCGGCCCTCAGCAGCCAGCGGGCCTGCGTGAGAATGGTGCGGCGGTAACGGACGCGCGGAAGGAACGGGAGCCGGGAACCGGCGCCGAAGTCGAACGGCTTGTAGGCGGCGTACCGCCCGGTGGCCACCTCCGCGAGGAAGCGGGCCAGCGGTGGGGTCTGGGTCCCGGCCTCCAGGGCGTGTAGGACCCGTACGTCGACGCGCCGGCCGGTGGAGAGCTGTACCAGGTGGAAACTGCGCGGGTCGGCGGTGACGGCGATGTCGTCGAGCCGGATCGTCGTCTCGTCGGTCTCCCGGTGGCCGGACAGCTCGATGATGTGCGGCAGGAGCCGGGGTGTGCGGGTGACGTTCTCGTTGCGGTGCCGGCGCGGCGGGAAGACGAGCTGCGCCGTGAGGCGGTCCGGCGCCCCGCGGTAGGTGGCGGCGAGGGCGCCTTGCTGCTCGGGTGGCAGGACGTGGGCGAACCTGCCCGCCATGCTGCTGCCGGGGCGCGGTACCGCGGTGAACAGGAGGTTGAAGGCACCGTTGGACAGCGCTCGGGTGCTGGGAGAGTGGACCTCGAAAGCGGCCTCCACCCGCGGCACGAACAGCCGCTCGTCCGTTCCCGCAGCCTTCTCCAGGGCGTTGACCATCTCGTCCGTCAGCCGCAGTTCCTCGCGGCCGTCGAGGAGGACTTGCTGCATCAAACCGAGCAGCAGTTCGTCGCGGTCCGTGCGCACCTTCGGGGCGGCGTCGCGTTCGGAGCCGATGTAGCCGGCGGGCAGCCCGAGGCCGCTGTCGGAGATCAGGTCCATCACCGGCACCAAGGCGCCGACGCCGTACCGGGCCCGGAACCGGCGGTGGTAGTCGCGCCAGTGCTGGTAGCCGTAAGGCTGCGGGGTGGTCCGGTACAGAGCCGAGACGGCTGCCTGCGCTTCCGCGATCACGGCCTGCGGGAGCTGGGTCTCGCAGTCGAGGACGGTGTCGATGAGCAGCGGTGTCGGTGTGATGGGGGTGACGGCGTGCATCCGTGTGACGAGGGCGCCCACGCTCGTGTCGGAAAGTTTCGGCTGGTGGGCGGAAACCTCGGCGCGCAGCTCGTACAGCTCGTGGACCAGGTTCCGTATCTCCTGGACGCTCTCTGCTTGGAGCTGTTCCAGCTCGTCGCACAGGTGCTGGAAGGCGTCCACCGTGGTCATGGGCGCCCACAGGCTGGTGATGAGGAACTGCTGCTCGACCAGGCTGGTGAGCAGCGCGTCGATCTGCTCCGGGGTGGCCTGCGGGAAGCTGTCGCGCAGGTGGTCGTTCAGGTCGGCGTAGGGGATGGGCGCGCGGGCCGCGTCCATCGCGGCGGCTACCGGCCGGGCGTTGCGGACGGATATCTCGACCGGGGCCAGCAGGACGGCGTGGCCGTCCGAAGGCGGGCCCGGCGTTACGAGCCGATCGCCGCGCGTGCGGGCGGCGTTGTTGGCGACGAGCGGGAGCCGCTTCAGCAGCGCGGGGGTGCGCTGGAGCCGGAGGACCACGTCTGTGACCCATTCGGAGTCCGGCCGGATCAACGCCCGGTGCTTCTCGCCCCACCGCGCGGTCGCCCGGGGCCCGACCGTCACCGGGGCGACGCCGGCGAACAGGCCCAGCGGAGTCGGACGGTGCTGCCAGCGCAACAGGTAGGACACGGTCGAGACCGCGGTGCGGCGGACGCGGCGGGACTCGGTCTGCCGGCCCTGAACGACTGCCTCGATCGCGTCGGACAGAACGGGGGTGGCCAGCCGCAGCGCGCTGCGGAAGTCCTCGCGCTGCCAGATCCGGTTCAGCCATCCGCGAGTGACGGCCACGTCGTCCAGGTCGAGGGTGCGGGGGACGTCTGCCGGTCCGGGGCTGGTGGTGGCGCGCAACAGCGCAGCGCCCTGCCACTGGTAGTCGACGATCGCTCGGGAAGCCATGAGGCCCTTCCGTCAGGCTGCGCGGAGAAAGGGGACAGGGGGCCGGTGGGCCGGGCGAAGCGCTTCACCCGACCCACCAGCGGGGATTGGCCTGGATCAGGCCGGGTCCTCCAGGACGGAACCGGGGATCAGGCCGGGTCCTCCGTGAAGGAACCGCAGGCGGAGGCGCCGGTCGCGCAGGTGGTGCCGCAGCCGTCGCCCGTGGAGCACATGAGCTTGCCGTGGGGGTGCTCGGCGATGACGACCTTCACGTCCAGGGGCGCGAAGTCGTCGTCCAGGCCCGCCAGTGGGGCGGGGGCCGGGGCCAGGGTGGCGCTCGTCATGGTGATGCCCTTCCTCCTGTTCGGATGGTGCGGGACGGCCTGGCTCCCGGCGTTACGCCGAGGGCCAGGAGAGCGAGACCCGGCTGTGCACCTTGTCGATGACCCGGTCGGCCGGGATCTGGTCGTCGGGGGTGTGGGCCGGGTAGACCCGGATGACCGGGCTGGGGCCGCCACGCCGGTTGGCCTCCCAGTCACGCAGCACGTCCCCGATCTTGTCGGCGAACTGCTTCGCGTTCGGGCCGAGGGCGTGCACGCCGTACTCGATGCGCTTGTTGTCCTCGGTGCGGCGGGTGACGAGGTAAGCGAAGGTGTCGTCCTCGACGGCGGCGAGCGCGAACCGCTTGTTCACGGGGGCGACCAACCCCGTGTCCAGGTCCTCGTCGACGGCCATCGTGCAGAAGCCGGGCAGGCTGATCGCCATCGCCATCTGGAGGGTGTCGATCAGTTCCGAGAGGCCGATCACGACGCCGGTCCACAGCTCGTGGCGCGGGAACGTGACCGCGTTGTCCAGCAGGTGCGGGTCGGCCGGCAGACCGTCATCGAACTTCAGCCCGATCTCCGGAGTGCCGTTGACGAGGAGGAGTTCTTCGCGGTGGGCGGTGGAGCCCTGCATCGGGACGAAGCCGCAGATCCGCGCCGACTCGCTTTCCAGGTAGCGGCCGTGCTCGCCCGCGATCTGGACGAAGGCGACCGACCGGGTCAGGCCGCGCATCCGCAGCGGCACCACGAGTCGGCCGCCCTGCTTGAGCTGCGCGGTCCACGCCGGGGCGATGTCCCACGCCCCGGCGGTCACCATCACGACGTCGACCTCGCCGAGGTCCGGAATGGGCTCGGCAGCATCGACGGTGACGACGCGCACCCTGCCGTAGCCGTGCTCGTCCAGGAGCCGGTGCGCCCGGTCGGTGACCACGGGGTCGATGTCCACGGTGACGACCTCGCCGTGCTCACCCACGAGTTCGGCGAGGTAGGCCGCGTTCAGCCCGCCCGAACCGATCTCCAACACCCGCATCCCAGGCTTCACTCGGGCCTGTTCCAGCATCATCGCCTGGATCTGCGGCGCCGAGACGGAGCTGAGCTGCACCGCGTGCTCGTCGGTCTTGGTGATCACCGCGGCGTACGTGTCGTACGCCTTGTCGAGCGTGGTGCCGGGGGTGAACGCGTGGCGGGGCACCTTGCGCATCACGGCTTCGATCTCCGGGGAGGAGATGTTGCCGTCCGAGCACAGCGCGTTCACCACCTTGTTCCGCAGGCGGGTCGCCTCTTCGGGCTCGACGGTCGTCTTCGTCATGGACTTCCTTCGGTCGTACGTCTTGGGGATGCAGGTCGGCTTCGTGTGCCGGATGGGCTGGGAGGCCAGGGGCGGACGTTCCCCCTTCTTGTCGGCTCACCATCGGGACGGCGAGGTGGGGGGCCGCGCTCGCGGAGGGCCGGTGCCTGATGACCAGTCCAACGAGCCGCGCGCGGCTGGGTGGGCGCGCGCTTCACTCGGTCCCCTTGATCCAGCGGGCCTCAAGCAATTCCTCGATCAGGTCGGCGGTCACAAAGGCGAGACGCCGGGCGAGTCCAACAGCCTGCCGATGGGCTGCCGGCGTGCACTCCTCCCGCAGAAGGCGTGCTTGCTGGACGAGTCGGGTCATCTCAGCGGTGGGTGGAAACCCGTCGCCAGCCACCGTGATGTCGCTGAGCTGCTTCAGGTGCCCGCGGAGGCGGTCGATCAGGGCGACGGTCGTGGAGGCGGGCGGAAGATGATTGCCGATCGCCGCGTCGAGATCGTCGAAGACCTCCTCGATGTCGAGCGGTCGCCAGGCCCGGAATCGCTCCAGCACGAGCCGTAAACCGTTCGTGTCGAGCGGCGGCGTCCACTCCTCGGCCAGTGGTTTCGGACCCAGTGCGGTGCTCACTGCTCTGTCCGCCGAAGCCTCGATCACAGCCCAGGTGACCTTGCCCCACGGGTGTGTGTCGTAGCCCCATTGCGAACTCAACGCCGCGACCAGGCTCAGACCTCTGCCGCTCTCGGCGTTCGGGTCAGCCGGCTCCAGGTGGGGAGCGCCCCGCGAGCTGTCGGAGACTCCAATGCGGACGACGCCGTTGCTGGGACGCTCGATGATGATCTTCGACACGGGGGTCTCGGTGTGCTCGACGGCGTTGGCCAGCAGTTCGGTGACGATGGTCTTTCCGCAGTCGGCCATGTCGTCGTCCATGTCCCAGGCCGCCAGAACGTTGGAGACGAAAGCGCGGGCGTGGCGCACGGACTCGCGGACGCAGGGCAGCTCCGAGGTGTAACCCGGGGCGCCGGTCGCATTCGGTTGAGCGACGGTCATGGTCACGAGGTCTTTCCCTCCGGCGTGGGGTTCCCGGTCCGGACGAGCGAGGCAGGGCCGGGCTTTCCTCCAGGCCGCCGTGCGGAACCCGATCCGGCGACCTATGACCAGTCAACGAGCGATCGAGGGCGAGCAACAGGAAGAGTCCCGGATTCGTGCGTGCCTACCAACCGGAAGACTTTGCGTTCCTATTACCCGGGGTCTGGGCTTCGGAGTGACCGTGGCGCTACGTTCGGTGCATGGGAGCGAACCTCGTCCTTCGGCGCCGAATGGATCAACTCGGCATCACCCAGGAGGAGTTGGCTGCTCGGCTCAACGATGCGCTCCACGAGGTCACTGGCCGACCCGGTGAAATCTCCTCCCGGACGGTCCGCAACCTGCTCAACGGATCAAGCCGACGCCCAATCAGTCGCACTTGCGCGGCACTTGAGCGTGTGTTCGGCTGCCCTGTGGCGGACTTAGGGTTCAGCGCACCCAGCTCCATGCAACATCCCCCGGAGGGCCCCGTGCGGCGTCGCGACTTCATCGTTTCCACAACCGGAACGGCAGCCGCAGCCATTCCGGTCGTCAGGCAGCGCCGGTCGGTAGGTATGGCGGACGTGGCCCGTGCCTCGGCCGGCATGAACCGGCTTGTCGAGGCCGACGACCGCCAGGGCGGGCACGCCTCCCTGGCGACCGCAGCCCTCGAAGCCCGCGCGAAGGTGCTGGAGCTACAGCAGCGGAACGCCAGTGAACGTGTCCGCCGCGCCCTGTACGCACTCGCGGCCGAGTTCACCACCATTGCCGCCTGGTCGTGCATCGACCTCCGCGACCTGGATACGGCCCAGACGTACCTGCACGAGTCGTCCACGTTCGCCGGTCTCTCCCAGGACCCGCCCACGGGCATGCGCGTGTGGGTCAACATGGCCATGCTCGCCTACCAGCGGAAGAACTGGCCGGAACAGCTCGCGGCGGCGCAGGCGGCCAACGCCTCCCCGGCCGCCCGCAGGGACCCGTTCTTCAGTTCCATGGGCCGCGTCCGCCTCGCACTCGCCCACTCGTCGCTGGGGGACCTGCGGGGCGCTCGACGGGCTCTGGGGACTGCACAGGAGACCTTCAGCAAGGCGGCCGAGGACGAACGTCCCCGATGGACCGCGTTCTACGGCCCGGCCGAACTCGACCACCTCGCGGCGATCATTCTCAACCGCAACGGTGAGCCCGCCGAAGCCGAGGCGATGGCGCACCGAGCCCTGGCCAAGATCCCGGCGGAGTTCCAACGCAACCGCGCGCTGGCCACCTGCCAGCTCTCGCTGGCACAACTCCGCCAGAGGGAGCCCGAGCAGGCCACGACGACCGCGGCCACCGTCTTCACGATCATGGAGGGCGCTCCACTGCCGGGGCGCATGCGCACCCTGATCGGGGACTTCCACCGAGACCTGTTCCGGCTGGCGCCGTCGACGACGTACGCCCGCGACTGGGCAGACCGAATGCGAGATGAATGGAGTCGAGCGTGACCAGGGTGATCGACCTGCGGCACTACGGACAGGGAAGCCTCCCCGACGGCTTCAAGCAGATGCTGATCGATGTGCACGCCGACGCTTACGCCGACGCGATGGACGACGAGTTCAACCAGCGGTTCCCGTGGTTCGTCGATCACTGGTCGGGGATGGACGGCTTCACCTGCGTCGTCGCCTTCGACGGCGACGAGCCGACTGGCTTCGCGTACGGCGCCCCGCTCCAGTCGGGTCGTGAGTGGTGGCGTTCCACCGAGTTCGAGCCGAACAACGGGTACAGCGCGACTTACGCCGTCTCCGAGGTCATGGTGCGCCCGCGATGGCGGAAGCAGGGGATCTCGGATCGGCTCCACGAAGCTCTGCTGAAGGAACGCGGCGAAGATCTCGCGGTGCTCTTGGTCGACGTGACGCACCCGAAGGTGCAGGACCTGTACGCGACGTGGGGCTACGAGAAGGCGGGCGAGCAGCAGCCCTTCGCCGACTCCCCGGTGTACGCGGTGATGGTGAAGAGGTTGCACGCCTGAGAAGCCCGGCCTCTCCTGCGTACGGCGTTGCGTACCGGTTCAGCTCGTGATCATCGCTAGTCGCAAGAGGGTGGCCAGCCCCCCCGCATGCTGCCGTCGCGTTCCTCTCTGATGCGCTACGGCAGCTTCCAACATGGGAAGGTGCACGTCAGCGACCTGGACGCGGGCGTTTCACATCCACCGGCTGCGGCTGCGGCTGCGGCTGCGGCTGCGCGGCCGGAACGGAAGCTGCGCCCGTCTTTGTCGTCAGGTGCTTGCTGCGAGCGCTGCGGGTGGCCGCGCTCCGAGCCCGCTGGCTGACTCGCTCGGCGGTGGCGTTCCGCAGGCGCCAGACCAGGACTTCGGCCGGTCGGTCCGCGGTGTCGAGTTCCCGTTGCCCGGACAGGTCGGCCAAGGCTTGGCGGGGCGCGGTGCCGGCCGACTCGGCCTGGGCGAGGGCGGTGGCCAGCGCGGGCCAAGCCGGGTCGGCGAGGATGCGGTGTGCGTGCTCGGGGATCGTGGCTTGGACGGCTGCGGCGAGCCGGTCCTGTGTTTGGGGACTGGGGGCGCGTGCGGCGAGCTGGGCGAGGGCCGGCCTGGCGGCCTGCTGTTGGGCAGCCCGGAGGTGGACGAGGGATTGCTGGGCGGCTGCGGCCTGCTGCTCGTGGCCGCGCTGGGCGTGCCACTCGGTGAGGGCGATGAGTAGGAGGACGGCGGAGACGAGCGCGGCAGCGATGAAGTCGCCGTCCTTGCCGCTCGGTGCCGTCAGCAGCGTCTTTCCGGCCTGACGCAGGGCGTCGGCGGCCCGGTGCTCGGCTCGGATGGCGGAGCGGTTGGCGCGGTTGAAGGCTATGGCTGCTGCTTGCAGTTCTGTCCGGAGCTGGCGCGGTGCCGAGACTGCGGTGTTGTGCAGCAGCTCGCCGAATGCCGCAGTCTGCGCCTGCACTTGGGCGTCTGCCTCACCTCCTGCTTTTCCGCCGTTGGCCCTGGTGACGAGCATGTAGGCGGTGCGCAGCTCCCCATCGGCGTGCCGCCAGGAGTCGCCTGGCTCTGCACGGCTCGCGTGCAACGCTGTGGCCCGCCCAGCAGCCTCGCCTTCGGCCGGAGCGAAGCGCTCGCGGAGCCGGTTCAGCGACAGGTCCGGGGCGAGTGCGGAGCCGCTGTAGAAGATGGGCTCGCCCTTGGCATCGGTGTCGTCGGCGGCGGCGAGGCTGTAGCCGGTGACTTCTCCGGTAACGGGACCGAGACGGGGTCGGACCTTGATCCCGAGAGATGTCAGCACGGCGAAGAATTCGTCCTCGTCGCGGACTGCCGCGGCAGCGGCGTAGGCGTGTTCGCGAAGCCAGACCCGTGCTGTGTTCTTGCGGCCCTGTCGCTCGGCCTTGGCGACTTCCGGACCGGTCGGCGTCTTGGGCGCGGTCGAGTCACCGGACTTCAGCCGACGCAGACCGAGTTCGGCCTCGATCCTGCGGCATTCGGCCTGGGCCCGTCGGCCGTCGCCCTTGTTCCGGGGGCGGCGGCCGTCCTCTCGGACACTGGTCGCCATGATGTGAATGTGGTCCTCGGCGTGCCGTACGGCGATCCACCTGCAGGCCGCGTCGTCACCGTGTTCGGCTATGCCAGTGGCGTGGACGACGCGGCGGGCGACCTCGGCCCACTCTTCGTCGGTGAGGTAGCGGTCGCCCGGTGCGGTGCGGACGGGGCAGTGCCACACGTGCTGCGGCACCTTCTTGCCCAGCCGCTGTTCGCGAAGCTTCACCGGCTGGTCGAGGTAGTCGGCAAGTTCGGTGAGGGCGTCGTGGTGTTGGTTGAGAGGGGCGCGGCCGGGGTCGGTGAAGCCGGGCATCGCGAACGCGGCGACGATATGCGGGTCCGTGTGCTCGTTACGGCGGCCGGGGCCGAAGAGGTAGGACAGCAGGCCGCGGCTGCGGTCGCCAGTGGAGACGTCAGGCACCATGGCGGCCACCTCCGGCGAGGACCTGGTCGAGTAGGAGTCGTGCGCGCCGGGCGACCTGGTGCAGTTCGGCAAGGGTCTCCTCGGCGCGGTCGGGCAACTCTCCTTGGTGGACGCCGCGGACGAGCTGGTTGAGGTTGTTGCCGATGCGGCCGAACTCCCTGATGAGCCTGCCGAAGAGGACCATCAGGTCCTGAGTGGCCTGCGGGGAGGGGAGCGGGGCGACGCCTTCGGGGCGCTGGTCGGAGAGGTAGGCGTGGGCGAAGGTGAGGGCGCTGTCCATGAGGTAGGCCGAGCGGGAGCGCTTCGCCCTGCGGGCGGCGAGGTCAATGAAGTCGCGTTCCGCAGGCTCGGCCGAGCAGGTCAGTTGCAGGGTGCGCTTGGTTCCGGAACGGGGCCGGTAAAGCACCTCGCTCAGGTGCCGGTGGCGCTCAGCGCCGGGGAGGGACTCGTCGGGAGGCGGGGCCGGTACGTCGTCGGCGGCGAGGCCGTGGTGCACGAAGGCGTCGGCGCTCACGGTCGGCGCGAAGCGGACGGTGCTGTCGGCGGTGGCGTCGCTCGGTTCGGTGGAGGGCTGCTCGTCCGGGTGGAGGCCGCGCTCGGCCTTCACCACCGCCTCGGTCCCGGCCCCGTGGGCCGGGCCGGCGTCCGCCCCCGCCGGGGCGGACGCGAGCGCGAAGTCCGCATCGCCCTCGGGCGATGCGGACTTCGCTCCAGCTCGCTCCGCTGTCGTCTGGGGACCGTCCGCGTCAAGGCCCGCGTCGGTTGTGGGCGGTTGCGCCGGGACGACGCTGCGAGGCGGCGAGGGCCTGGCGGCCTTGGCCGGACACCGCGGACAAGATCGGTGGGCTGCTCTAGCCCCTGCCTGAGGTGCCGCCCGTCGTCTGAGTGCCGCACATTCCACCAGCGGGGCTGTCGGCCCGAATGCGTCTGCGTTCGGGCCGACTTGGGCTGGGCTCCCTACGGGTCCCGCCACTCTAGCCATCACCTACTGGATCTTCGCTCGGCCCGTCGACACATGGTCGGCCAGCCCGGTCCGCGACGACGGCATGCGATGCAGGCTGAACCTCGACCCGGAGCATGGGCCATGCCAAGGGGTCGCCTCGACCATCGACGTAAAGCATGTGGCGCACATGGGCGCCTACGAGGAAGTCTTTCCCTGCGAGGTCGTGGATGTAGTGCGCCAGCGACTTCTCCGCATCCCGGTTCTCTCGCACGCTGTGGAGCTCCGGCGCGATATCGAGGTAGTCGCGGAGGGTGTCCAGGAACTCCACGATGAGCGACTCGTCATCGTCGGGAAGGCCATCCGGTAGGGCGTACTCGAACGCCACGCTCGTCTTGATCATGTTCCACAGTGGGTTGCCGCGAGTGATCAGTACCAGCACCCGAGGCTGTGGGAAAGCCGGATCGGGGACGAGCCTCGGGCCACCAGCGGCCCGCTCGTCCAGCGAGTGATGGACCCAAGCAGCGTGCCGCTCCTTGATCTCTCTGAGCCGCTCAACCGTGAAGTGGTGTAGTTGATCATCGATCTGCTTGTGGTGCCTGCTGCACAGCAGGAGCAGATTCATGTGGTTGTGCCTGGAGTCGGCGTCGAGGTTCCCAGACCGCGGGCCGCCCTTGGAACGAGCCACGATGTGTGCCTCTTCGCCGAACACGGACGGATCGTCACAGTCCGTCCCTGGGGTGATCACCTCGCCACGGCAGATTGCACATCTCCCGCCAGCTTCAGCCCACACGATCTTGCGCGTCTTCTCAGAGACCCCCATGCGGGGCACCTTGCCAGAAGAGCTCAGGGGGGCGCTGAGGAACCAGACCGGCTTCTCGTGTGCGCAGCGAGCCGTCGCCGCCTGATCGCGGCAACTGCAACCCAAACTGCAACCCTCAACGTCGAAGGGCCCCGCTGCAAGCAGTGGGGCCCTTCGACATCGTGCCCGGTGAGGCACTGGCGGAGGATACGAGATTCGAACTCGTGAGGGGTTGCCCCCAACACGCTTTCCAAGCGTGCGCCCTAGGCCTCTAGGCGAATCCTCCGCTGGAGACACTACATGACCGATGGGAGTGCTTGCGAACTCGTTCCCGCAGGCCGGGATCAGGTACGCTGGGCGCAGCCCCTCACGCGGCGCTATCTGACTGAACTCCCCCAGGGCCGGAAGGCAGCAAGGGTAGGTTGGCTCTGGCGGGTGCGTGGGGGGCGTTTTCGTGGCCGGGCGCACGTACCGGGAGTCACACTCCGCAGGCCGGTCCGGTTGTCGGTGGCCGCCTATAACCTCGTATGCGTGTCGTCTCTCGCGCTGTACCGCCGCTACCGTCCCGAGTCCTTTGCCGAGGTCATCGGGCAGGAGCATGTCACCGACCCGTTGCAGCAGGCGCTGCGCAACAACCGGGTCACTCACGCGTACCTGTTCAGCGGTCCGCGCGGCTGTGGCAAGACGACCAGCGCGCGCATCCTCGCCCGCTGCCTGAACTGCGAGGAAGGCCCTACGCCGACCCCCTGCGGCGAGTGCGACTCGTGCCGCGACCTCGCGCGGAACGGACCGGGATCGATCGACGTCATCGAGATCGACGCCGCATCGCACGGTGGCGTGGACGACGCCCGTGACCTGCGCGAGAAGGCGTTCTTCGGGCCCGCCCGCAGCCGGTACAAGATCTACATCATCGACGAGGCACACATGGTCACGTCGGCCGGCTTCAACGCCCTGCTCAAGGTGGTCGAGGAGCCGCCGGAGCACCTGAAGTTCATCTTCGCGACCACCGAGCCCGAGAAGGTCATCGGGACCATCCGGTCGCGCACCCATCACTACCCCTTCCGGCTGGTGCCGCCCAGCACGCTCAGGGAGTACCTCGGCGAGGTGTGCGGCAAGGAGGCGATCCCCGTCCACGAGGGCGTCCTCCCGCTCGTCGTGCGCGCCGGCGCCGGATCCGTGCGCGACTCCATGTCCGTCATGGACCAGCTCCTCGCCGGGGCCGGGGAGGAGGGCGTGACCTATGCCATGGCCACCTCGCTCCTCGGGTACACCGACGGCTCGCTGCTCGACTCCGTCGTCGAGGCGTTCGCCTCCGGGGACGGCGCCGGCGCCTTCGAGGTCGTCGACCGGGTGATCGAGGGCGGCAACGACCCCCGCCGGTTCGTGGTCGACCTGCTGGAGCGGCTGCGCGATCTGGTGATTCTGGCCGCCGTTCCCGACGCGGCCGAGAAGGGGCTCCTGGACGCCCCGGCCGACGTCGTCGAGCGCATGCAGGACCAGGCCCGCTCCTTCGGCGCCGCCGAGCTGAGCCGCGCCGCCGACCTCGTCAACGAGGGCCTGACCGAGATGCGCGGCGCCACCTCGCCCCGGCTCCAGCTCGAGCTGATCTGCGCCCGCGTGCTGCTGCCCGCCGCCTACGGCGACGAGCGGGCCGTGATGGCCCGCCTCGACCGCATCGAGCGCGGCGTGAGCTTGTCCGCGGGCGCGGGCGCGTCCGCTGGGGCGGGAGCGCCCTCCATGGGATACGTGCCTGGGCCCGAGGCGCACGGGGCAGCCGGTACCGGTACCGGTCCCGGTGGCTTTAGTGGTGGTGTGGCTGCGGGTGGAGGGTCCCCTCCGGCGGCGCCGCCGGGCGGCGGCGCCGCGGCGGCCCGTGCGGCCGTGCGGGGGGCCGGTGGCGTCGGTGGGGCCGGTGACGGAGGCGCGGGATTCAGCGGTGGGGCCCCTGCGGCTCCCGTGGCCCCTGCCGCTCACGCGGCGCCCGCGGTTTCGGGCGGCTCGCCTACGGGGCCGGGTGGCGAGCCCGGCGCGGTCAGCGGGGCGCCGTCCGGTCCCGCAGGCGCCCCCGCCCCCGGTGACCGGCGCCAGGAAGAAGCGGCCGCGTCCAGCGCTTCGGCCCCCGCCGCGCCTTCCGCCGCCGCGTCCCCCGCGTCCGGGTCCGGTTCCGGATCTGGCGCGTGGCCCACGGCGGCGCCCGCGGGCGGTGGGCGGCGTCCCGGTGGATGGCCGACCGCCGCCGCGCCGGGAGCGGGCCGTTCTGCCGCCGCGCCCGAGACGTCCAGCCCCCGTCCCAGCTCCAGTCCCGCCTCCGGTGCCGGTGCTGCTCCCCGTCCCGCGCCGAGTCCGGCGCCCGCCGCGTCCGGGCAGGTCGCCGCAGGGCTCGATCCGCGGCAGCTCTGGCCGGACATCCTCGACGCGGTCAAGAGCCGCCGCAAGGTCACCTGGATCACGCTCGACCAGTACGCCCAGGTCGTTGGCTTCGACGGGACCACCTTGCAACTCGGCTTCGCCGGCGCGGGCCCCCGCGAGAGCTTCCTGAACAACGGCAGCGAGGAAGTGCTGCGCCAAGCGCTGGCCGAGCGGTTCCATGTGCAGTGGAAGATCGAGGCGATCGTCACCTCGACGGACGGCGGCTCAGCGCCTTCCGCCTCCGGCGGGTACGGCGCAAACAGCGGTGGCGGCGGCAATGCGTACGGCGGCGGCAGCAGCGGATACGGTGGCGCACCCGCTGCCCCTCGCCCCGCGACGACCGCTCAGCCGCCCGTCGCGCCTCCGCCGGCGCCCGGTTCGTCGTCGAGCGGAAGACCTTCTGCGTCGGCCGCCGCGGGCGGACCGGCCGCTCCGTCCGGGACGTCCTTCGCACCGCCTCGCCTCAGCGCCCCCGAGCCGCCGCCCGTCGCGCCCGAGGACGACATTCCCGAGGACGACGACCCGGACCTCGTCGAGTCAGCCCTCTCCGGCCACGAACTCATCGTGCGGGAGCTGGGCGCCACAGTGGTGGAGGAGTACACGACCGAGTAGACGAGTGAGACGCGTAAGAGGGGGGCGAGGAGGCGGCTGCGTGATCGGGTTCTGCGTCGGTTCGAGGCTCGCCGCAGCCGTCGTGCCGGTCCCAGGCCCGGCGCCCACCGCGCCCACCGTGCCCGCCGCGCCCGCCTGTGGCGCCGACGGCGCCATGTCAGCGTCGGCTCCGCTGGGGCTTACGGTCCGCCCCGCCGCGGTGCAGTCGTCGCCCCGGAGGAGCCGTCGTCCCGGAGACGTCCACGGCGGAAACGTCACCCCCTCTAGCGGAAACGTCGCCCCCTCTAAGGGGAGGCCACTCACATGCGGCCGCCCCGAATGAGGCCGTTCCCGCAGGGTCGCCGCAGGGCCGCCGCCTAAAGCAGCCGCCTCCGCTCGGCCTCCCCGACACAAGCCCCCAGCACACTCCCCACCGCACAACCCTTCCTCAGAGGAACCTACGAGCCCCCGCGTCCCGCCCCCTGGGCAACCCGCACAAACCGCGGCTCCCTTCTGCCGTTAGGCTGACCCCGTGAAGGTCCTCGTCATCGGCGGCGGCGCCCGCGAGCACGCCCTGTGCCGTTCCCTGTCCCTCGACCCCGACGTCACCGCGCTGCACTGCGCGCCCGGCAACGCCGGCATCGCCGAGGTCGCCGAGCTGCACCAGGTCGACGCGCTCGACGGCGCGGCCGTCTCCGCGCTGGCCGCCAAGCTGGGCGCGGACCTCGTGGTGGTCGGCCCGGAGGCGCCGCTGGTCGCCGGAGTCGCCGACGCCGTGCGCGAGGCGGGCATCCCGGTCTTCGGCCCCTCCGGCGAGGCGGCGCGGCTGGAGGGCTCCAAGGCGTTCGCGAAGGACGTGATGGCGGCCGCCGGAGTCCCCACGGCCCGTTCCTACGTGTGCACGACCCCGGAGGAGGTCGCCGAGGCGCTCGCCGCCTTCGGCGCCCCGTACGTCGTCAAGGACGACGGCCTCGCCGCGGGCAAGGGCGTCGTCGTCACCGGCGACGTCGAGGCCGCCCGCGCGCACGCGGCGGCCTGCGAGCGCGTGGTCGTCGAGGAGTACCTCGACGGCCCCGAGGTCTCCCTCTTCGCCGTCACCGACGGCGAGACGGTCGTGCCGCTCCAGCCCGCCCAGGACTTCAAGCGCGCGCTGGACGGCGACGAGGGCCCGAACACCGGCGGCATGGGCGCGTACTCGCCGCTGCCGTGGGCCGAGCCCGACCTGGTGGACGAGGTGCTGCGGACCGTTCTCCAGCCCACGGTCGACGAGATGCGCCGTCGGGGCACTCCGTTCTCCGGTCTGCTCTACGCCGGTCTCGCGCTCACCGGTCGCGGCATCCGGGTGATCGAGTTCAACGCCCGTTTCGGCGACCCGGAGACCCAGGTGGTCCTGGCCCGCCTCCAGACGCCTCTCGCGGGTGTGCTGACGGCGGCTGCCACCGGGGCCCTCGCCCACGTGGAGCCGCTGCGCTGGAGCGACGACGCGGCCGTCACGGTGGTCGTCGCCTCGCACGACTACCCCGGCGCCCCGCGTACCGGTGACCCGATCGGCGGCCTGGACGAGGTGGCCGCCGAGGACGCGCCGCACGCGTACGTGCTGCACGCGGGCACCCGGCGCGACGGCGACGCCGTCGTGAGCGCGGGCGGACGGGTGCTGTCGGTCACCGCGAGCGGCACGGACCTGACCGAGGCCCGTGAGCGCGCCTACGCCGCCGTCGGACGCATCCGTCTCGACGGTTCCCAGCACCGGACGGACATCGCCGCGAAGGCCGCCGCCGGCGGGTGACCGGGCCGCGTGGCCGGCCCGCTGCGGGCGTGTGCCCGTGTAGGCGATCCGGGGCCTGATCCTCGCTTTCTGTCACGCACCTCTGACCAAAGCCATTCCATCGAGTGAGCGATGCTCCATCCGGCTGACGGGGGACCGGGCCGCAACTAGGGTGCGGCGCATGCGGTCCGGCACTTGGCCCACCGGCATTGCGATGTCAGTGGCGGGTGCCACAGTGGGGGAGTGAGCAACCCAGGGCAGTCAGGACAGTCGTGAGGGGGTGACGTCCGGCCGTGACCGGAACCGGTGTGCAGATCGGCGCGCAGTCCGCGCGCTCCCGAGCCCTCGCCGTGCTGCGCGTGCGCAGCCGGGCGCTGGCCGTCGCCCTGCTGCCCGCCGCCGTCGCCGTGGTGCTGCTCGCCGGCGCCTCCAGCGGGCAACTGGTGGGCAGCGGCTGGGACGCGGCCCGCTGGGCGGTGGGCGCCGCGGCAGTCGTCGTCTTGCTGTGCGCGGCGCTCGTCGGAGCGGTCGTCGCCCGGTCCCGTCCCGCGATGAGCCCGACGGTCCCCGTCTCCGAGAAGTCCGCCCCGGACCTGTACCGGCTGGTGCGCGACCTCGCCGACCGCCTCGACGTCCCTGCCCCGTCCGCCATAGCGCTCACCCCGGACTGCGATAGCTGGCTGGAGGACCGCACCCATCGGGCCCACGGCCCGCCGGCGCCGGACCGGCGCGGGGAGGGCGCGGAGGCGGAAGGGGTGCGCGGCGTGTCCGCGTCCCGCACGCGCCGCGCGCCGACGGCGCCGGTCCTCGTCATCGGCTCCCCGTTCCTGTGGTGGATGCGCGTCGGGGAGCTGCGCGCCGTCCTCGCCCCGGTGGTCGCCGGGACGGGTCCCTCGGCGCACCCGGACATAGCCGCGGCCCGCCGTTTCGTCCGCGGGCTCGACGCGGCGGTGGCCGTCGCGGCGACGCCGGGCCGCTGTCCGCTGTCGCACGCGGTGTGCGCGGGCGTCGGCTGGGTGGCGCGGCTGCTGCTGCGCGGCTGCCGGGAGGACGCGGCCGAGATGGAGCGAGGCGTGGCGGCCGCGGCGGCCGATCGCGCCCAGGCGGTGGACTACGGCCTGCGAATCGTCGCCCAGGAGCAGGTGGGGCTCGCGTACGCGGGCTGGGACCGCTTGCTGACCCGGGTGGCGCTGCCCGCGTGGCGCATGGGCCGCTGGCCCTCGCGGCTGGACGCGGGCGTGGTCGCCGCCCTGACCGAGCTGTCCCGCCGTGACCGTCTGGCGGAGGGGTTCGCCTCCCGGCTTGGCGAACGCCCCGCCTGCGACCTCCTTGAGGAGCCCGGCGCGGTCGACGAAGCCGCCTCGCTGCTGGCCGCGCGGCTGTTCCACGGCGGCCCCGCCGGGCGCGGTCCCGACTGGTCCCCGGTGGGCTGGCAGGAGTACCCGGAGGAGGTCGTCGACCGTAAGTGGCGTGCCGAGGCCGCCCGCCTCCACCGCGTCCTGGACACCCTCGGCGTCCGCCGCTCCCCGGGCGCCCGGACGCCCGACCCGCACGGTCCCACCCTGGCCCGCGTCCTGGACCACCTCGCGATCCCGTCGGCGCCCAGGGGGGCCACCGCGGGCGCCGCTGTCGGTGACGACGGTGACCACGGTGACGGCGCCTCTGCCGGGATCAGGACCGCCGACAAGCACCGCGGCGAAGAAGGCCGCCGCGCAGAGCCGGGCAGGAGCGAGAACCCCGGGCACGCGACCGCCGACCCACACCACGGCTCCGCTGAACCCGCGACCATCGCCACCCCGGACCCCGGGCCCACGACCGCCGACCCCACGACTGCCGACCCCGCGGACACCTGCCACAGAGCCACCGATTCCGTCACCGACGCGGCCGACACCGATGTAACCGCCACCGCCACCGCCGCCCCGACCGGCACCGATACGGCCGCCGTCCACGCAGCCGCCACCGACGCCTCCGCCACCGACGCCCCCGCCACCGGGACCAAGGCAGCAGCCGCCCTCCCCACCGACGCCACCGCCCCCGACGCCCCCACCACCGCCACAGCCTCCGCCCCCGAGGACGACGCAGACCTGGGCAACGAGCGCAGTGCCGCGCTCGCCGCGGGGCTGAGCGCGGAGCTGGCCCGGGAGCAGGCCGCCGCGCCGCCGACCCGCACGGCGACGGTGGCCGACGGCCGCATACCCGACGCCCTGCCCTGGGATGAGGGCCCGCTGCCCCTCTTCCCCCTCCAGCCGCCACGCACCGGACGAGACCTCCTGGCCGACCACGTCACCGCGATGGTCTGCTGTGCGGCGGTGGACACCGCCGGCGCCGCGCCGGGCCTGGACTGGCTCGACGGTCCCTCCCTCCTGCTCGACGGCGAGAGAGCCGCCGACCTCGGTCCCAGGGTCCGGGCCCTGGTCGAGGACGGCGACGCCGTCCCGCTGCGCACGTGGTTGGTGGACGCGGGCATACGCCCCGAAAAGCCCATACGCCTGGTCTGACCTCGGCAGACGCCCGGCCCGCCCGAGACCTACCGGACTCCCCACTTCCACTTTCGGTCATTTCGCAACGAGCAGTGACAACATGCGCGAGTCATGTGGTGTGCTGGAACCGACAGCGCTTCTGGCAAACGCGCGCGACATACGACAGGCCCGACCCGCCGCGAGACCGTACGGACCGTCCGCCCGACCACGGGGGAGAACCCGGCGAGCAACACGGGCCGCACGGGATCTCGGGCGCCAGGGAGACCACAGGCGCCAAAGGCACCACGGGCGCCAAGTGCCTCACGCGAGACCGAGGCACACGCCGGACCACGGGGGGACGAGGGAGGGGAGCGGCCATGGCACCGGAGCGGATCCGCCGCTGGGAGTCGGGAGCACTCGCGCACGCCGTGACGGACCCCTTCGGCCTGGGCCCCGTGCCGTGGCTGCGCGGCGGCGAGACGTACTTCGACGACACCGGACACGTAGTGCCCTGGTACGTCGACCCGCCCCCGGAGTCCGCCGCCGGGACGACGTCCGGCGCCGGGGGCACGGCGCGGGGGACCGCGACGGCGACCCGGGTGCCCGCGCCCCGGTCCAGCGGGGGCGGCCCCCGCGCGGCCGACGACGTGCGCCGCCAGATCAAGGGCTTCGCCTCCCGCGGCGCCGTCGCGCCCGGCGAGGCGATCGACTTCCACATCACCGTCGATCCGCCCCAGCAGTTCAGCGTCGACGTCTACCGCATCGGCCACTACGACGGCGACGGCGCCGCGAAGATCACCACCAGCCCCCGGCTGTCCGGCATGGTCCAGCCCCGGCCGCTCACCGCGGACCGCACCGTCTCCTGCCACCACTGGTGGATGTCCTGGCGGCTCCAGGTCCCCTCGTACTGGAGCGTCGGCGCGTATGTCGCGGTGCTGACCACGGCGGACGGCTACCGCTCCCACATCCCGTTCACCGTGCGCGACGACCGGCCGGCGGACCTGCTCCTGCTGCTGCCCGACGTCACCTGGCAGGCCTACAACCTCTACCCGGAGGACGGCCGCACCGGCGCGAGTCTCTACCACGCCTGGGACGAGGAGGGGCGGCTGCTCGGCGAGGCCGACGCGGCGACCACGGTCTCCTTCGACCGCCCCTACGCGGGCGCGGGCCTGCCCCTGCACGTCGGCCACGCCTACGACTTCATCCGCTGGGCCGAGCGCTACGGCTACGACGTCGCCTACGCCGACGCCCGCGACCTGCACGCCGGACGGGTCGATCCCACCCGCTACCGCGGCCTGGTCTTCCCCGGGCACGACGAGTACTGGTCGGTCCCGATGCGCCGCGCCGTGGAGCGTGCCCGCGACCACGGCACGTCGCTGGTGTTCCTCTCCGCCAACACCATGTACTGGCAGGTCGAGCTGGGCCCCTCGCCGTCCGGGGTGCCGGACCGCCTGCTGACCTGCCGCAAACGCAAGGGGCCGGGGCGCCCGGCGCTGTGGCGGGAGGCCGACCGCCCCGAGCAGCAGGTGGTCGGGATCCAGTACGCCGGCCGCGTCCCCGAGCCGCACCCGCTGATCGTGCGCAACGCCTCGCACTGGCTGTGGGAGGCGACCGGGGCGCGGGAGGGCGAGGAGATCGAGGGCCTGGTCGCGGGCGAGGCCGACCGGTACTTCCCGCGCACCCCGCTGCCCGACCACGAGGGCCGCATCCTGCTGGCGCACTCCCCGTACGACGACGCCGAGGGCGTCCCGCGCCATCAGGAGACGTCCCTGTACCGGGCGCCGTCCGGGGCGCTGGTGTTCGCCTCGGGCACCTTCGCCTGGTCCCCGGCCCTGGACCGCCCCGGGCACATGGACCCCCGCATCCAGCGAGCCACCGCGAACCTGCTGGACCACATAAGCAAGCGCGTCTGACCGCCGGCGCCGGCCTTACCTCCTTCTCAACCACCGCTCGCCTCCTCTCGCCCACCACCCGCCCCCTCTCGCCTATCGGGACGCGCCAGTCCCTCCGTCCCCCGTCCCTGCACCCGCCGTCCCCGTCGCCCGTCCGATACGGGAGAATCGACCCATTGGACAGAACCACGGGGAGGAACCGTGTCCGGATTCGTCGAAAAGCCCGAACCGATTCAGGTCCCGGGCCTGGTGCATCTGCACACCGGCAAGGTGCGCGAGCTGTACCGCAACGAGGCGGGCGACCTCGTGATGGTCGCCAGCGACCGCTTGTCCGCCTACGACTGGGTGCTGCCCACCGAGATCCCCGACAAGGGCCGCGTCCTCACGCAGCTCTCCCTGTGGTGGTTCGACCGGCTCGCCGACCTGATCCCGCACCATGTGATCAGCGCCGACGTCCCCGAGGGCGCCCCCGACGACTGGGCGGGCCGCACCCTGGTCTGCAAGTCGCTGCGCATGGTCCCCGTCGAGTGCGTGGCCCGCGGCTACCTGACCGGCTCGGGCCTGGCCGAGTACGACGAGACCCGCACGGTGTGCGGCCTCACCCTGCCCGAGGGCCTGATCGACGGCTCCGAGCTGCCCGGACCGATCTTCACCCCGGCCGCCAAGGCCGAGGTCGGCGAGCACGACGAGAACGTCTCCTACGAGGAGGTCGCCCGCCAGGTCGGCGCGGAGACCGCGGCCCAACTGCGCCAGACCACCATCGCGGTGTACTCCCGGGCCCGGGACATCGCGCGGGAGCGGGGGATCATCCTGGCCGACACCAAGTTCGAGTTCGGCTTCGACGGGGAGGAACTGGTGCTCGGCGACGAGGTGCTCACCCCGGACTCCTCCCGCTTCTGGCCGTCCGACGAGTGGCAGCCGGGCCGCGCGCAGCCGTCGTTCGACAAGCAGTTCGTCCGCAACTGGCTGACCTCCGCCGAGTCCGGCTGGGACCGTGCGAGCGAGCAGCCCCCGCCGCCGCTGCCCGGCCAGGTGGTGGAGGCGACCCGCGCGAAGTACGTGGAGGCGTACGAGCGGCTGACGGGCATGAGCTGGAGCTGAGCCGGCCGAGCGCACGAAGAAAGCCCCGGTCCGCGGGACCGGGGCTTTCGAACGGAGCGGACGACGAGGCTCGAACTCGCGACCTCAACCTTGGCAAGGTTGCGCTCTACCAACTGAGCTACGTCCGCACTGCGCTGTGGCGCGAGAGCAACTATACCCAACCTCGCTCGCGTGCGAGCCGCACTGCCGCATGGCGATTCTCCGCGCCGAGTTTCGTGGCGGCCGACGACAGGTAGTTCCGGACGGTTCCCGGGGAGAGCGCGGCCCGCTGGGCGATCTCCGTCACCGGCGCGCCGTCGGCGGCCAGCTCCAGCACCTCGGCCTCGCGCACGGTCAGCGGGGAGTCTCCGGCGGAGATCGCGTCGGCGGCCAACTCGGGGTCGACGTAGCGGTTTCCGGCATGCACGGTGCGGATGATCTCGGCCAGTCGCCGGGCGCTGACGGTCTTCGCGACGAAGCCGCGCACCCCGGCCGCCAGCGCTCGCTTGAGATGTCCGGGCCGCCCGTGACCCGTCACGATCAGCACCCGGCAGCCGGGCAGTTCCGCCCGCAGCGATGTGGCGACCTCCACACCGTCCGCGCCCGGCATCTGGAGATCCAGCACCGCGACGTCGGGCGCGTGCGCCCGTGCCATGGCGAGAGCCTCCGGCCCGCTCGCCGCCTCCGCGACGACCAGCAGGTCGTCCTCCAGCGCCAGCAGCGCCGCGAGGGCGCCGCGGATGAGGTGCTCGTCGTCGGCCAGCAGCAGCCGTACCGGCTCGGTCGTCGTCATGGCGCCCCCTTCTCGATGCCCTTGGTCGTCGTCATGGCCTGTCCTCGTCACGGCGCTCTCTTTCGGGTGCCGCTGGTCGTCACGGCGCCGCATTTCCGGTGCCGCTGGTCGTCACGGCGCCGCATTTCCGGTGCCGCAGGTCGTCACGGCGTCGCCTCTGCATCGCCGCCGGTCGTTACGGGCCAGCCCTCTGCTGCCGCACGTCTCCCCGTCACAGCGCCGCCTTTCCCCTGCCGCGCGTGCCCCCGGCGTCGGCTTGCGACTGTCGCTCGCGGGAGGACGGCGCCCCGTTCTCCCGTGGCAGGCCGTCCGCTGTCCCGGCCGACCCGTCCGCGCGAGGCGCGTCGTCCTCGCTCACCGCCCCGGACGCGCCGGGAGGCAGCGGCACGCGCGCGGTCAGCCGGAAGCGGCCGGGGCCGTCGGGTCCGGCGCTGAGCGTGCCGTCGAGCTGGGAGAGGCGTTCGCGCAGGCCGGCGAGTCCGGAGCCGGGGCGGTCGGCGGCGGACGCGGGCGCCCCGTCGTTCTCGACGGTCAGGACGGCCCGGCCGTCGGCCACCCGCAGGGACACCGCGCACCGGCGGGCGTCGCCGTGCCGCAGGACGTTCGTCGCGGCCTCGCGGACCACCCAGCCGAGCGCCGACTGCACCGGGGCGGGCAGGCCGTCCGCGTCGCCGGTGATCGCGCAGTCGATGCCCGCGGCCTTCAGCACCCCCTGCGCTCCCGCGAGTTCGGCGCTGAGGTCGGCCTCCCGGTAGCCGCGGACCACCGCGCGCACTTCGCGCTGCGACTCCTGCGCCAGCCGCTGCACCTCGATCATCTGCTCCACCGCCTGGGGCTGCCCGCGCCGCCCGAGCTGGACCGCCAGTTCGGCCTTCAGCGCGATCACCGCGAGGTTGCGGCCCATCACGTCGTGCAGATCGCGCCCGAACCGCAGCCGTTCCTCGGCGACCGCGAGCCGGGCCTCCATCCCGCGCGCCCGCTCGGCCTCCCACAGCACGGCCAGGGTCCAAGCGCCGCAGCGCGCGGCCAGCAGGGACAGTCCGGCGGCGCAGAGGGCCAGCAGTCCCGTCGAGAACAAGCCCAGGCCGCTGCCGCTGGCGAGTCCGGTCGCCGCCAGCAGCGCCGCCGTCAGCAAGGCGGAGCGGCGCAGGAACACGGACACCGGCACCACCAGTCCGTACAGCAGGCCGAACGGCAGCAGTCCGGCGCCGATCGCCAGTTGCGCCGTCGGCAGGGAGACCCCTCGGACGGCGGTCAGCACCAGGGGCAGGACGAGTGCGGCGGCCAGCAGAGCGTAGGACATGCGCAGCGCTCGTGCGGGCAGCGGGCCGCGGCCCAGGTAGTGGTCGAGCGCGGGCCGGGCGAGCCGGTTGGCGACCACGCACTGCGCCACGCCCACGGCGAGCAGCAGCCCGCCCACGAGCAGGGGCAGCGGCTGGCGGCGCACCCCGTCGATCAGGGGCAGCGCCAGCCAGGTCAGCGAGAACACCCAGACCGTGGCGCACAAGGTGATCACACTCTGTAGCTCGACCCGCTGGGCCTTGCTGCGCTCGCGCCACTCGCGCCGCTGCCACCCTCGAATCCGGCGGAACACCGTGCTGACCCTCCCCTGTCCGTTCCATCCGCTCCCGGCCAGGCCGTTTCCCGGTTCTGGCCGTTTTCCGGTTCTGTCCGTTCCGGCCCCCGGCGTTTCCGGCCCCCGGCGTTCCCGGCCCCTGGCGTTCCCGGTTCCGGCCGATTGTGGCCCATCCGGGCCTGTCCGATCCCGTCCCGGCCGTTCCCGGTCTGTCCGCTTCCGATTCGTGCCGGATCGCGGCCCCTGCCGGGTTCCGACCCCTGCCGAATCCCGGCCCCGACCTCCCAGGTCCCTCTACTTCCGACGCTGCCCGGTTCCGGCTCTGCCCGACCCCGACGCCCTCAGCGCTCTGGCTCTCCCCGGCCCCGACGCCCTCACCCTCCGACTCTGCCCGCCGCAGGCGGCGTCAGCGCCTCGGCTCCCACCGGAACCACCGGGCCCCAGCGAACACCGCCCCGGCCGTCCAGACCAGGGCGACGGCCAGCGCGCGAAAGGCCTCGGCGGTGCTCAGCTCGCCGGACCAGCCGCCGCGCACCAGTGTGATCACCGGAGTGAGCGGCAGCAGTTCGCACCAGTGGGCCAGCCTGTGCGGCAGCAGCTCCAGCGGCACCGTGATCCCCGAGCCCAGCACGGAGACCAGCGCCAGCGGGAGCGAGCTGAACTGGGCGCTCTCGGCGGTCCGGGTGAAGCGCGCGGTGATCGCCGCCAGGGCCGCGCACAGCACCAGCCCCAGCAGCAGGCCGAGGAAGGCGAGCAGCGGCGCGTGCGGGGCGGGCAGGTGCAGCAGGGCCATGCAGCCGACCGCGAGGATCGCCGACTGCGCCAGTCCCGTGACCAGGGCGGGCAGTGCCGCCCCGGTGAGGATCTCGGCGTCGCGCGCCTCACCGGTGCGCAGCCGTTTGAGGACGAGTTGCTCGCGGCGGGCGACGAACACGCCGACGAGCGGGGAGTAGACGGCGAACAGCAGGGCGAACCCGAGGGCGGCGGGAAGGATGACCAGGCCGACGGTGAGTCCGGTGTCCTTCAGGTGCATCTGCTCGACGGTCGACCGCACGCTCAAAGGCAGGGCAAGCGGCACGAACAGGGCGGAGACCAGCGTGCTCCTGCTCCGCACGAACAGGGTCAGCTCCGCCCGGGCGAGCGCGGCCATCCGGCTCGCCGGAGTGGTCGGCGGCCCGCTCGTCCGGGCCGGAGGAACGGTGTGCGCGGCGCTCATGCGACGGCCTCCTTGCCTCGGGCCGTTCCGGCTTCGCGGACCGCTCCGGGCTCCTGGGCCACCCTGAACTGCTGGGCCGTCCCGCCCCCTTCGGACATCCCGGCCTCCCTGGCCATCCCAGCTCCTTGGGTCATCCCGGCCTCCCTGGCCATCCCGCCCCCTTCGGACATCCCGGCCTCCCTGGCCATCCCAGCCCCGTGGGCCATCCCGCCCCCTTCGGCCCTCCCGGCCGCTCCGACGACGCCGAGGAACGCCTCCTCCAGCGAGGCGGACCGGGCGTCCAGGCCGAGCAGTTCGACTCCGCTCCGCCGTGCCCACAGCAGCAGTTCCGTGGCGGTGTGCTGCAACTGCTGTGTACGCAGCCGGACGAGGCGCCCGTCGACGTCGTGGTCGCACGCGCGCAGTGCGGAGAGCGACGGCAGGTCGCCGAGGGGGCAGCCCTCGGGCAGCGTGAAGGAGATCTGGGACGGCTGCGCGGCCGTCACCTCCGCCGGGGTCCCGGCGGCCGCGATGCGTCCGGCGTGCAGGATCGCCAGCCGGTCGGCAAGGCTCTCGGCCTCCTCCAGGTAGTGCGTGGTGAGCAGCACGGTCGTCCCGGCGTCCCGCAGTGCCCGGACCAACTTCCAGGTCGCCCGGCGGCCTTCGGCATCAAGCCCGGTCGTCGGCTCGTCCAGGAACAGCACCTCGGGGTCGCCGAGCAAGGCGAGCGCCAGATCCAGCCGGCGCCGTTCCCCGCCCGAAAGCTGCTTCACCCGCACGTCCGCGCGCTGTTCGAGGCCGACCAGCGCCAGCGCCTCGCGGGGCGGACGTGCTCCGCTCACACACCCCGCCCACATCCGCGTGGTCTCGGCGGCGGTCAGCTCGGACGGGAAGCCGCCCTCCTGCAACATCACCCCCGTATGGGGCCGCACGGCGGCGCGCTCTCTGTACGGGTCGTGGCCCAGGACCCGCACCCGACCCCCGTCCGGGGCGGCCAGACCCTCAAGGAGTTCGACCGTCGAGGTCTTACCGGTGCCGTTGGCGCCCAGCAGCGCGAAGATCTCGCCACGTTTCACGTGAAACGTGATGCCGCCTACGGCCTCGAACCCGCCCCCGTAGACGCGCCGGAGGTCGGTGACCTCGATCACGCGCTCGTGTTCGTCTGTGTTCATAAGGCCAGCGTCGCGGCGGCCGGACGCCGGCGGCAGTACGCGATGTCATCGGTCGCCATGACAAATGTCAGACGGCGCGACCGCACAACGACGAAGACCCCGGCCCAAGGGACCGGGGTCTTCTTTCTGAGCGGACGACGAGGCTCGAACTCGCGACCTCAACCTTGGCAAGGTTGCGCTCTACCAACTGAGCTACGTCCGCATTGCCTCCGACCGGCTTCCACCGATCGGCGCGAGCACCAGCCTACCTGATCCACAGCAGTGGTCGGGACAGGCGGCGCGGAGCGGGTGACAGGGATCGCACACTGCGTCTTCCCCCTGGAAGGGGGATGTTCTACTACTGAACTACACCCGCATGGACTCCGTGGGCTTCGGCTTTCCGGCTTGGCCCCTCGGCGTGCTCCAGACATTAGCTGATCAGCGGGGGGGTAACGCAAGTCGGGTACGTCCAGGGCCCGCTGACGGACCCTGGGCCGCCCTCGGGGGCCGCGCCGTTCGGCCTCCCGAGGCGCGCCCGCGCGGGTCGTCGGCGAGGATGCCGAGGCTGCCGGAGTACTGCGGGACCCGAGGCGCGCCCGCGCGGGTCGTCGTCCGCCCGCCGGGGCCTCGCTCCCGGCGACCGCCGCCCGGCTCCCGCCGGACCGCGTCCGCTTCCCGCCGGACCGCGCCCGGCCCCCGCCGCCCCCGCGCGCCTCACCGGGACGCGCTGAACGCCTCGTAGACCTTCTTGGGGATGCGTCCGCGGGCCGGCACGTCCATCTTGTTGGCCTGCGCCCAGGCCCGGACGGCCGCGGGATCGGGGGCGACCTCCGTCTGGCGGTACGCCTTGCCCGACCGCGAGCGCTTGCGGCCCGCCTCCACGTACGGTTCGAGCGCCTTGCGCAGTTTCTTGGCATGGGCTCGGTTCAGGTCGATCTCGTAGAACTTGCCGTCGAGTCCGAAGGCGATCGTCTCCGCCGCTTCCGAGCCGTCGATGTCGTCAGAGAGAGTGACCACGACACGCTGCGCCACGAATATCGGTCCCTTCGTGCGGCGTCCCGCGACCACCTGCTCCGGAAGACCGTCCAGCGGTCACCCGGAAGACGTGCGGAGAGGTTCGCAGACGCCGGCTGTCCGTCTGTAATCCGGAAAAGTATCGGCTGTTGCCAATTCATTTGTACAGTGCCAGGCATTGCCAAGTGAAGCCCCGCCTGGAATTCTCCGCGTGTCCCGTCGCATAAAGGCGTGTCCAGTGCGGAGCGCCGGACTTTTCCAGATCTTTTCCCGTGACCTCCGCGTCCTCTCGCACAGTGACGGCCGTCACGTAGATTCCTCCCAGTCTACTCGCGTAGAAATTTCGTACGGGTACGCTGAAGGAACCTGCTCAGCACCACACACCGGGAGTGCCAGTGGCACGCGTCGTAGTCGACGTCATGCTCAAGCCGGAGATCCTCGACCCCCAGGGCCAGGCGGTGCAGCGCGCACTGCCGCGCCTGGGTTTCGACGGGATCTCCGACGTACGTCAGGGAAAGCGATTCGAACTGGAAGTGGACGGCCCCGTCGACGAGGCGGCCCTCGCCCGCATTCACGATCTTGCCGAATCCTTCCTCGCCAACACCGTGATCGAGGACTTCACCGTCACGGTGGAGAAGGCGGCGGAGGCCGCGAAGTGACCGCTCGTATTGGCGTCGTCACATTCCCCGGAAGCCTCGACGACCGCGACACCCAGCGGGCGATCCGCCTCGCGGGCGCCGAGCCGGTCGCCCTGTGGCACAAGGACAAGGACCTCCGGCAGACCGACGCCGTCGTGCTGCCCGGCGGCTTCTCCTACGGGGACTACCTGCGGGCCGGCGCCATCTCCCGCTTCTCGCCGCTGATGGAGACCGTCGTCGAGCAGGCGAAGGCCGGCCTCCCGGTCCTCGGCATCTGCAACGGCTTCCAGGTCCTCACCGAGGCGCACCTGCTCCCGGGCGCCATGCTCGGCAACGACCACCGCCACTTCATCTGCCGCGACCAGAAGCTGCGGGTGGAGAACGCGGAGACCGCCTGGACCGCCGACTACGCGGCCGGCCAGGAGATCCACATCCCGCTGAAGAACATGGACGGGCGGTACGTCGCCGACGAGCGCACGCTCGACATGCTGGAGGCCGAGGGCCGGGTCGCCTTCCGCTACCTCGACGTCAACCCGAACGGCTCGCTGCGGGACATCGCCGGCGTCACCAACGCGGCCGGCAACGTGGTCGGCCTGATGCCGCACCCCGAGCACGCCGTCGAGCCGCTGGTCGGCACCGGCCGCACCGACGGCCTCCCCTTCTTCACCTCGATCCTCAAGAAGCTGGTCAACGCATGAGCCGGACGCCTCTGGACACGGTCGAGCACGCGGCCGCGACCCCCGACGTCGAGCTGCCCTGGGCCGAACTCGGACTGAAGAAGGACGAGTACGAGCGGGTCGTGGAGATCCTGGGCCGCCGCCCCACCGGCGCCGAGCTGGCCATGTACTCGGTGATGTGGTCCGAGCACTGCTCGTACAAGTCCTCCAAGGTGCACCTGCGCCAGTTCGGCGAGAAGGCCCCCGAGAGCGACGCCCTGCTCGTCGGCATCGGCGAGAACGCCGGCGTCGTGGACGTCGGCCAGGGCTACGCCGTCACCTTCAAGGTGGAGTCGCACAACCACCCCTCCTACGTCGAGCCCTACCAGGGCGCGGCCACCGGCGTCGGCGGCATCGTGCGCGACATCATCGCGATGGGCGCCCGCCCGGTCGCGGTGGTCGACCCGCTGCGCTTCGGCGCCGCCGACCACCCCGACACCAAGCGCGTGCTGCCGGGCGTGGTCGCGGGCATCGGCGGCTACGGCAACTGCCTGGGCCTGCCCAACATCGGCGGCGAGGTCGTCTTCGACCCCTGCTACCAGGGCAACCCGCTGGTCAACGCCGGCTGCGTCGGTGTGATGCGGCACGAGGACATCCACCTGGCCAAGGCGTCGGGCGAGGGCAACAAGGTCGTCCTGTACGGCGCCCGGACCGGCGGCGACGGCATCGGCGGGGCCTCCATCCTGGCCTCCGAGACCTTCGACGACGCCAAGCCGTCCAAGCGCCCGGCCGTCCAGGTCGGCGACCCCTTCCAGGAGAAGCTGCTCATCGAGTGCACCCTGGAGGCGTTCGCCGAGAAGCTCGTCGTCGGCATCCAGGATCTCGGCGCCGCCGGTCTGTCCTGCGCCACGAGCGAGCTGGCATCCAACGGCTCCGGCGGCATGCGCGTCACCCTCGACGACGTCCCGCTGCGCGACTCCACGCTCTCGCCCGAGGAGATCCTCATGAGCGAGTCGCAGGAGCGCATGTGCGCGGTCGTCGAGCCGGGGAAGGTCGACCGCTTCCTGGAGATCTGCGCCAAGTGGGACGTCATCGCCACCGTCATCGGCGAGGTGACCGACGGCGACCGCCTGGAGATCTACTGGCACGGCGGCAAGATCGTCGACGTCGACCCGCGCACCGTCGCGCACGAGGGCCCGGTCTACGAGCGCCCCTACGCCCGGCCCGAGTGGCAGGACGCCCTCCAGGCCGACGACGCGGGCAAGCTGCCCCGGCCGCAGTCGGCCGAGGAGCTGAAGGCACAGATCCTGAAGCTGGTGGCGTCCCCGAACCAGGCGTCCAAGAAGTGGATCACCCAGCAGTACGACCATTTCGTGCAGGGCAACACCGTGCTGGCCATGCCCGAGGACTCCGGCATGATCCGCGTCGACGAGGAGAGCGGCCTCGGCGTCGCCCTCGCCACGGACGGCAACGGCCGCTACGCCAAGCTCGACCCGTACACGGGCGCGCAGCTCGCCCTGGCGGAGGCGTACCGCAACGTCGCCACCACGGGCGCGAAGCCGCTCGCGGTCTCCGACTGCCTGAACTTCGGCTCGCCCGAGGACCCGGCCGTGATGTGGCAGTTCGCCGAGGCGGTGCGCGGTCTGGCCGACGGCTGTCAGCAATTGGGCACCCCGGTGACCGGCGGCAACGTCTCGCTCTACAACCAGACCGGTCAGGACGCCATCCACCCGACGCCGGTGGTCGCCGTCCTCGGCGTGATCGACGACGTGGCCCGGCGCACCCCGGCGGCCTTCCAGGAGGAGGGCCAGCTCCTGTACCTGCTGGGCGACACCCGCGAGGAGTTCGGCGGCTCGGCCTGGTCGCAGGTGGTCCACGACCACCTGGGCGGACTGCCGCCGAAGGTCGACCTGGAGCGCGAGCGGCTGCTCGCCGAGGTGCTGATCTCCGCCTCCCGCGACGGCATGGTCGACTCCGCGCACGACCTGTCCGACGGCGGTCTGATCCAGGCCGTCGTGGAGTCCGCCCTGCTGGGCGGCAAGGGCGCCCGCCTGGTCGTGCCGGACGGTCTGGACGCGTTCACCTTCCTGCTCTCGGAGTCGGCGGGCCGCGCGGTCGTCGCCGTGCCGCGCTCGGAGGAGCTGCGCTTCACCGACATGTGCGGTGCGCGCGGGCTGCCCGCCGCCCGCATCGGCGTCGTGGACGGCGACGCGGTCGAGGTGCAGGGCGCGTTCGCGCTGAGCCTGGCGGAGCTGCGCGAGGCCCACGAGGGCACGATCGAGGCGCTGCTCGCCTGAGCGGACGCCCGCCAGAGCCCAGAGCACTGAGGGCGCCTAGAACACCGAAGGCGCCAGATCACCGAGGGCCCCGCACGCGTCTGGCGTGCGGGGCCCTCCGGTTAGGCTCACCGCCATGCCCCCGGCCAAGAAGCGCACCCGGACCTACGACCCGGCGAAGATCCGTGCCGCGGTGCTCGACCAGGCCGCCCACCTGCGGCGGGCGGTCGCCGAGCTGACGCCCGAGCAGCTCGCGGCGCCGACCCGGCTCGGCGCGTGGACCGTACGGGACCTGGTCGCGCACGTCGCGACGGCCGTCTCGGCGGTCGACCGGGCGGTGCGGGCGCCGGCGCCGGCCCGGCAGGACGCGGTTCTGCTCGACTGGCCGTCCAGCACCGTCGGCCACGCCGAGGCCGTCGACGACGCCGCGCGCCGGCTCGCCGCCGAGCACCCCGACCCCGGCGCGGCCCTGGCCGCCGCCGAGGAGCGGCTGCGGGCCCTGCTGGCGGAGCATCCCGGCTCACGGCTGCTCGCCACCGGCGCCGGGGCCCTGCCGCTCGCGGACTACCTCGTCACCCGCACCGTCGAACTCGTCGTCCACACCGACGACCTGAACGCCGCCGTGCCCGGCCTGGACGTCCCCGTCGACCGCCAGGCCCTCGCCGCGGCCACCCGGCTGCTGGCCGACGCGCTGGCCGCCGAGGCGCCCGGCGGGTCCACCGAGGTGCGCGTCCCGCCGTACGCCGTCGTGCAGTGCGTCCAGGGCCCCCGGCACACCCGCGGCACCCCGCCCAACGTCGTCGAGACCGACCCGCTGACCTGGCTCCGGCTGGCCACCGGGCGCACGACGTGGCGGGACGCGGTGGACGGCGCCCGGGTCCGCGCGAGCGGCGAACGGGCCGATCTCGAAGGACTGCTGCCGCTGATGAGGTGAGGGCGCGCCGCTCCTCCCGAGGGCGCCGCTCGTCCCCGAGGGCGCCGCTCCTCCCAAGGGGGCCGCGCTTTCCCCGAGGACCCCGCTCGGCCCCAAGGGACCGCCCCTTCCCAAGGGCGCCGCGCTTCTCCGAGGGGCCGCCCTCCCGAAGGGCGCCACCACTCCCCAAGCGCGCCGCTCCCCCTCACGGACGCCGGCGCGAGCGCCCCCGCGCGGTCCGATCCGTGTGCGACGCCTCACTCACGCCCGTCGCCCCAGTGCCCTGGGGCCGCCCCCGCCGCAGCGGGCGACTACCGGACCGGCGTCCGACTCGCCGCGTTGACCTGGGAAAACGCTGGGCAGTAGGCGGGAGGCAGCACGGAGTGACGCACCGTCGCCGCGTATCCCCAATTCGGACCAGTGGTCGACCTCCCCTACACTCGGGAACGTGCCACGTGGTGACGGTCGACTCAATCACGATCTGCTTCCCGGCGAGAAGGGCCCCCAGGACGCATGCGGCGTCTTCGGTGTCTGGGCTCCTGGCGAAGAGGTCGCAAAGCTCTCGTACTTCGGGCTCTACGCCCTCCAGCATCGAGGCCAGGAATCCGCGGGTATCGCGGTCAGCAACGGCTCCCAGATCCTCGTCTTCAAGGACATGGGCCTCGTCTCCCAGGTCTTCGACGAGACCTCCCTCAGCTCCCTCCAGGGCCACATCGCCGTCGGTCACGCGCGGTACTCCACGACCGGCGCCTCGGTGTGGGAGAACGCCCAGCCGACGTTCCGGGCCACCGCGCACGGCTCGATCGCGCTCGGCCACAACGGCAACCTGGTGAACACCGCGCAGCTCGCGGAGATGGTCGCCGAGCTGCCGAAGGACGCAGGCGGCCGCTCGACCCGCGTCGCGGCCACCAACGACACCGACCTGCTGACGGCCCTGCTCGCCGCCCAGGTCGACGAGGACGGCAAGCCGCTGACCATCGAGGAGGCGGCCCACTCCGTCCTCCCGAAGGTCAGGGGCGCCTTCAGCCTCGTGTTCATGGACGAGCACACCCTCTACGCCGCCCGCGACCCGCAGGGCATCCGCCCGCTGGTCCTCGGCCGGCTGGAGCGCGGCTGGGTGGTCGCCTCGGAGTCCGCGGCCCTGGACATCACGGGCGCCAGCTACGTCCGCGAGATCGAGCCGGGCGAGTTCGTCGCCATCGACGAGAACGGCCTGCGCAGTTCCCGATTCGCAGAAGCGAAGCCCAAGGGCTGTGTCTTCGAGTACGTCTACCTGGCCCGCCCCGACACCGACATCGCGGGCCGCAACGTCTACCTGTCGCGCGTCGAGATGGGCCGCCGGCTGGCCGCCGAGGCCCCCGCCGAGGCCGACCTGGTCATCGCGACCCCGGAGTCCGGCACCCCTGCCGCCATCGGCTACGCGGAGGCGTCCGGCATCCCCTTCGGCAGCGGCCTGGTGAAGAACGCCTACGTCGGCCGCACCTTCATCCAGCCCTCGCAGACCATCCGCCAGCTCGGGATCCGGCTGAAGCTGAACCCGCTGAAGGAAGTCATCAAGGGCAAGCGCCTGGTCGTCGTCGACGACTCCATCGTCCGCGGCAACACCCAGCGCGCCTTGGTCCGCATGCTCCGCGAGGCCGGAGCCGCCGAGGTGCACATCCGCATCTCCTCGCCGCCCGTGAAGTGGCCGTGCTTCTTCGGCATCGACTTCGCCACTCGCGCGGAGCTGATCGCCAACGGCATGTCCATCGAGGAGATCGGCGCCTCGCTCGGCGCCGACTCCCTGGCGTACATCTCCATCGACGGCATGATCGAGGCGACCACGATCGCCAAGCCGAACCTGTGCCGCGCCTGCTTCGACGGCGAGTACCCGATGGAGCTGCCCGACCCGGAGCTGCTCGGCAAGCAGTTGCTGGAGACCGAGCTGGCCGCCGGCCCCGCCGCCACGGCCGCCGCCGACGCGATCCGGCGCCCGTAGCCCTCCGCCCCGACCTGCCGTACGACACGAAGGTTCTCATCGTCATGCCTGAACCCACTGGCGCCAGCTACGCAGCCGCGGGCGTCGACATCGAGGCGGGCGACCGCGCCGTCGAGCTGATGAAGGAGTGGGTGCGCAAGACCCGGCGCCCCGAGGTCCTCGGCGGCATCGGCGGCTTCGCCGGCCTCTTCGACGCCTCCGCCCTCAAGCGCTACGAGCGCCCCCTGCTCGCCTCCGCCACGGACGGCGTCGGCACCAAGGTCGACGTCGCCCGGCGGCTGGGCGTCTACGACACCATCGGCCACGACCTGGTCGCCATGGTCATGGACGACATCGTGGTGTGCGGCGCCGAGCCGCTGTTCATGACCGACTACATCTGCGTGGGCAAGGTGCACCCCGAGCGGGTCGCGGCCGTCGTCAAGGGCATCGCCGAGGGCTGCGTGCTGGCCGGCTGCGCCCTGGTGGGCGGCGAGACCGCCGAGCACCCGGGGCTGCTCGGCGAGGACGACTTCGACGTGGCGGGCGCCGGTACGGGCGTCGTGGAGGCCGACCGGCTGCTCGGCGCGGACCGCATCCGCGAAGGCGACGCGGTGATCGCCATGGCCGCCTCCGGTCTTCACTCCAACGGGTACTCCCTGGTCCGGCACGTCCTGCTGGACCAGGCCGGTCTGTCCCTGGACGCGCACGTCGAGGACTTCGGCCGGACCCTGGGCGAGGAGCTGCTGGAGCCGACCAGGATCTACTCGCTGGACTGCCTGGCGCTGACCCGGACGACCGACGTGCACGCCTTCAGCCACGTCACCGGCGGCGGACTGGCCGCCAACCTGGCCCGGGTGGTCCCGGACGCGCTGCACGCCGTGGTCGACCGCGCCACCTGGACCCCGGCCCCGGTCTTCGACCTGGTCGGCAGGACCGGCGAGGTGGACCGGCTGGAACTGGAGAAGACCCTGAACATGGGCGTCGGCATGATCGCGGTCGTCCCGCAGGAGTCCGCCGACACGGCGCTCGCCACCCTGGCCGACCGCGGGGTCGAGGCGTGGGCGGCAGGCGAGATCACCGCCCGCGGCGACCAAGCCACGGGAGCGGCCCTGGTGGGCGACTACGCGTAGCGGGCCGGTGACGGCAGCACAAAACCCGGTCCGGCGCGGGAGGCGCCGGACCGGGCGGAGTGCACACACCACGACGCGCTCGGTGAAGCAGAGGTGACGCGCGTGGTGTGGCAGAGATACTGCGGACGTCAGGCGCCGCGACGGTGTTGCGAGGAGTCGTCCTGCTCGTCCTCGTCGTCGTCCTCATAGAGGTCGGCGTACCGTGCGTACACGTCTTCGTCTTGCTCATCGTCCTCGAAATGATCGCCGTTGGTCGGCGACGGATTCGACGGCGATGCGCCCAGCTCCTCGGCCAGGCGTGAGAGGTCAGTCCCACCGCTGTTGTACTTCAGCTGGCGGGCGACCTTCGTCTGCTTGGCCTTGGCCCGGCCGCGCCCCATGGCTCGACCCCCTCAACGACGGGGCTCAACGGCCCCAGAGTCTGACACGCGTTCATGATCCGGCACGGACTCTCCGCAGAGAGACCGGTCCGTAGGGCTTCCACGGTACCTGAGCCCGCGCCCATACGGTACGTCGCCCGCAGGAGAGGCGTGTGCGCAGAACCTTCGAGGCGCCCTGTCCTCGCTGGTCAGCAAGCATTTTAACCACTTCCTGGCGAGCGACCCGCCGGTGGGAGTGAGAGTTCTCTCCAACCGCCCGCCGGCAGGTACCGCCCAGAGGCGCCGCGCGCCCGGCGTCACCGAGCCGGCACGGCCCCCGCCGCCACCGCCTCCGTGCCGCCCTCGCCGCCCGTGCCGTGCGCGCCGCTTGCGCCCTCCGCGCCCCGCGCGCCCTCCGCGCCCCGCGCGCCCTCCGCGCCCCGCGCGCCTTCCCGCATCCGCTGCTCGGCGATCCGGTCGGCCGCCGCGGCCGGCGGGATGCCGTCCGCCTTCGCACGAGCGAATATGGCCAGCGTGGTGTCGAAGATCCGCGCGGCCTTCGTCCTGCACCGCTCGAAGTCGAAGCCGTGCAGTTCGTCGGCGACCTGGATGACGCCGCCGGCGTTGACCACGTAGTCGGGCGCGTAGAGGATCCCGCGGTCGGCGAGGTCCTTCTCGACGCCCGGGTGGGCGAGCTGGTTGTTGGCCGCGCCGCACACCACCGCGGCGGTCAGCGCGGCCACGGACTCGTCGTCCAGGGCGCCGCCGAGCGCGCAGGGGGCGTAGACGTCCAGCCCCTGGGTCCGGATCAGCGCCTCGGTGTCCGCGACCGCCGTGACGCCGGTCGGGTGCAAGTCCAGGACGGCCCGCACGGACTCCTCGCGCACGTCCGTGATCACGACCTCGGCGCCGTCCCCGCGCAGGTGCTCCACCAGGTGGCGGCCCACCTTGCCGACCCCGGCGACGCCCACCCGGCGGCCGCGCAGCGTCGGGTCGCCCCACAGGTGCTGGGCGCAGGCCCGCATGCCCTGGAAGACGCCGAACGCGGTCAGCACCGAGGAGTCGCCCGCGCCGCCCGCCTCGGGGGAGCGGCCGGTCGTCCAGGGGCACGCGCGGGCCACGACGTCCATGTCGGCCACGTAGGTGCCGACGTCGCACGCGGTGACGTAGCGCCCGCCGAGGGAGGCGACGAACCGCCCGTAGGCGAGCAGCAGCTCCTCGGACTTGATCTGCTCCGGGTCTCCGATGATCACGGCCTTGCCGCCGCCGTGGTCGAGGCCGGCCAGGGCGTTCTTGTACGACATGCCGCGCGCCAGGTTCAGCGCGTCGGCGACGGCCTCCTCCTCGCTGGCGTACGGGTAGAACCGGGTGCCGCCGAGGGCGGGGCCCAGGGCGGTGGAGTGCAGGGCGATGACGGCCTTGAGGCCGCTGGCGCGGTCCTGACAGAGCACGACTTGTTCGTGGCCGCCCTGTTCTGAGCGGAACAGGGTCTGCAGTACGTCGGACGCGCCGGTCACGTCGGTCACGGTGGTGACTCCCAGGTCGGTATCGGCGGGTGGGCTGGGCGCCCGTAAGGGTGGCGGGCGCCGTGCCGGAAGATTAGACCCTGACCTGGGCCGCCAGGGACGCGCTGCCCGGCGATCACCCTCCCGCGCAGTGCCGTCCCGCCCGCGCGTGGGACGATTCGCCGTGGTTTTCCGTCCGTCCGGGCGCGGGCCGTGCGGGTTTCGGCCCGGCCCGTTTCGGGCCCACTGGGGTGGGGAGGGAGCAGGCGTGCCCAAGGTGTCCTCGGTGATCGTCCCGTACGCGGCCTATCTGCGCGTCTACGAGCCGCTGGTCGCCTTCCCGGAGCCGGAGCGCGGCCACTGGGCGCGGTACGCGCGCCGCCTCGACCGCCCCTCCTACCAGGACGAGCTGCGCCGCTCGCTGGCCGACCTGGCGCCCACCCCGCCGGTCGCGGTGCCGGTGCACGAGAGCCCGGACGCCTTCGTGCTCGACGCCGGCGGGGTGGTCTGCGTCTGCCCGTGGCGCACCCGGCTGCGCGGCTGGCAGGCCCTGGGCGACCTCGCCGAGGAGCTGCCCGCGGTGGTCCTGGACGCGGTGCTGCCCCCGCTCGTGCGGCGCCAGGCCGCCCAGGACTACGAGCGGTGGCTGGCCGACCACCCGGACGCCCGCCCCTGGATCCGCACGGCGACCTGGCAGGTGCCGCTGAACTGGTTCGTGCTGGTCTCCGACGAGGAGCGGGAGTACGTCAAGGGCGCGGGCGAGGCCGCCGCGGGCGCGGAGGACCTCCCGGCGGACGGGCCGCTGCTGCGCTACCGCACGCCGATGGTGCAGGCGCGGCGCCGGGTGGCGCGGGCGCTGCGCGCGCTGCGGGACGCGGTCGAGGAGAGCCCGCTGATCGACGGCCTGGTGGACGTGGGCCGCTGGCTGGAGGAGTTCCATCCGCGTTCGCTGGTGGAACTGGACTACGGCGGCCTGGTGCACACGCTGCCGGCCGGCGAGCTGGAGGGCGACCACTCGGCGGCGGACGTGGCCGAGGGGATCGAGGCGCTGCGCCAGGGCGACGGCCTGGCCGCGGGCGAGGCGTACGCGCGGCTCGTGGAGCGCTGGCGGGCGGTGCGCGACCGCCGCTCGGCCAACTGACCCTTCCCGGGGAGTGACCTGGATCACGGCCCGACGGGGGCGGACCGGCGTACCGTCAGGGGCCTTTCACTCCGCCGGGGTCTCGCTCCGCCGGGGCCGCGAGGCGGCGAGACCGCGGAGTCCGGTCCGGGCTTTCGCGTGGAGGACGCCAAGGGGCGCCAAGGGCGCTTAAGGGTGTCAAGGGTGACGGACCGCACGTACGAGACCCTTGCCCCGCTTGACTCTCCTCGTGTCAAAATAGGACAAGGAGTCCGGGGGAGACTCCGTCTGTCCCGCTATGCTCCCCGGCGGGCGGAATCTCAGCATTGCGCGAGCGTTGTGGGGGTCTGCGACTTCCTGATCGGGCTGTGACTGATCGTCACGGTGGTGTGACTGTCCGCTATGGCATGGTCCATCGGCTTCCGTCGCTGATGGACACCTGGGAGGGCAATTCCATCGGTTTGGCCGACGCGGCTGGACAGATGGTGTAGTTGTAGTGCCGAGGACAAGCCGTTCGTCCTATAACCGACTCGACCCGCGTCCGCCATTTCGGGCAACGCGGGTCAAGGTGCAGAATTTAGAGGAATGAACCGAGAAGGTTCGGTTCTCCCGAGGAGGCCGCTCATGACCGCTCGCACCCCTGATGCCGAGCCGCTGCTGACCCCGGCTGAGGTCGCCACCATGTTCCGCGTCGACCCCAAGACGGTCACGCGCTGGGCGAAGGCCGGCAAGCTCACGTCGATCCGCACGCTCGGCGGGCACCGCCGCTACCGCGAGGCAGAGGTACGCGCCCTGCTCGCGGGCATTCCGCAGCAGCGCAGCGAAGCCTGAACAACTCCATAACCGGACGAACCGGTCGGCCCCCCAACCGGCCCTCACGTCCGGGAACGCAGCTCCAAGCGACGCGGGCCCTGCCCCAACAGGGTTCACGCCCAAGCCCTCAGAGCTCGTCAGGCACGTGAAACGGGTGCGTCGTAGATCGCGCTGGACTCCGCCGGGTCCAGCGCGATCTTTTTTGTGCGCTCGGGGCGCCTGCCGCGCGGCCGCCCGCGCGTCCTTGTCGAAGCCTGGGGACGCCTGTCCGGATAGGCGGTGCGGCACTGTCGAGAGCAGTGCAATTGCACATATTAAATTGACCCCTTGTAGGAAGGGGGTAAGTACCGGACTTTCAAAAACCCATGCGGTGACACCCGTCACACGACCACACGCTTGTTGCCCGCAGTCGCCGTGCGCTAAAGGGAGTGCCGCGTTCCATCATCCCCCGCGCGCACGGGAGTTCGCCGCACGCGGCCGTCAGGCGCAGGAGGGCTGCTCGTCCTCCAGGGGCTCCTCGGGCGCCTCCAGGGCCTCCGGGGCCGTCCGCGCCGCGCCGTCCGTCGCCAGCCGCAGCAAGTGGCGGCAGACGGGGCAGCGCCCGGTGACGTGGCGGTACGACGAGGCCGCCGCGAGGTGCGCGCGCAGCAGTGCCCGGGTCTCGTGCCTGGCCGATGCCGCCATACGCCACCTCCGAGGGGCCGGACGGGAAGAGGCCGGCCCTGCTCTCCGGAGTACCGGGGGGCGGTGGCGCCGTCAAGGTGGCGCCGCCCGCTCGGTAGCGCACGGAGGCGGCGCGGCCCGCCACGGGCGGGGAGCGGGGGAGAGGGGGCGACGCGGGGGGTCTAAGGGGCAAGGCCCCGATCCCCCAGCGACCCGTACCATGGATAAGGCCCGCGTCCGTCGCCGGATGCGGGCCTACTCTTGCGGTCCTGACGGGATTTGAACCCGCGGCCTCCACCTTGACAGGGTGGCGAGCACTCCAAACTGCTCCACAGGACCTGGTGTGCGGCGCTTTCTCGTGCGGTGCGCTGCGAAATGAGACTGTACAGGAGCGCGGCCGCCTGGTCGAACTCACGCAGCGCGCCCGATTCGTCACACCGTCAGGGACGCCTCCGCACACCCCCGCACGCCCTCGCGCCTCACGTCTGCGAGGGCGCCGCCGCGTCGATCGCCTTCACGATCCGCTTGTCCGAGACGGGGTAGGCCGTGCCCAGCGCGTGGGCGAAGTAGCTGACCCGCAGCTCCTCGATCATCCAGCGGATGTCCCGCACCTGCTGCGGCACCGGGCGGCCCTGCGGCATCTGCTCCAGCAGCCACGCGTACTCGTCCCGCATCTCCCGGACCTTCTCCATCCGCGAGGCGTCCCGCTGGACGTTCGTCGGCATCTGCTGGAGGCGGCGGTCGACGGCGATCAGATAGCGCATCAGGTCCGGCAGCCGCCGCACCCCCGCCTCCGTGACGAAGCCGGGCTTCACCAGCGCGTCCACCTGCTGGCGGACGTCCGCCAGGTTCGCCAGCAGCGCGGGGCTGCGCACGGCCTTCAGACGGCGCTCGCAGGCCTGCCAGGCCGCCAGCACCTGCTGCACCTGGCCGACCGTCCGCACGGTCGCGTCCACGATCTCGGCGCGCACGTGGTCGTAGAGCTTGCGGTACGACTCCCCGTCCCACGCCGGGCCGCCGAAGTCCGCGATCAGCCGGTCCGCCGCCGCCGTCGCGCAGTCGTCGAACAGAGCCTGGATCGAGCCGTGCGGGTTCGCCGACAGCCCCAGCTTCTGCTGGTTCGTCAGCTTCTCGGACGCGAACTTCGCGGGGTTCACCGGGATGTTGCGCAGGATCAGCCGGCGCGTTCCCTTCCACATGGCCTCGGCCTGCTCGGCCTCGGTGTCGAAGAGCCGCACGGAGACGGCGCCGGCCGCCGCGCCCTCGTCGACGAGCGCGGGATACGCCTTGACGGGCTGGCCGGCCCGGCGGGTCTCGAAGACCCGGCTGAGCGCGCCGATCGTCCAGTCGGTCAGACCGGTCCGCTCCAGCGACTCGCCGCCGGTGCGCTCGGCGGTGGCGGCCGCCGCCTGGGAGAGGGCCTTGCGCGCCTTCGGCCGCAGCCGCAGCTTCAGCGCGTCGAGGTCCTTGTCCTCGGCGAGCGTGCGCCGCCGCTCGTCGACGATCCGGAAAGTGATCTTCAGGTGGTCCGGGACCTTGGACCAGTCGAAGTCGCCGGCCTCCAGGGGCACGCCGACCCTGCGCTTCAGCTCGCGGGCCATGGTGACCGTCAGCGGCTCCTGAAGGGGCGCCGCGGACTGGAGGAACGCCTTCGCGTGGTTCGGCGCGGGCACGTAGTGGCGGCGGATCGGCTTGGGCAGCGAGCGGATCAGCTCGGTGACGACCTCCTCGCGCAGTCCTGGGATCTGCCAGTCGAAGCCCTCGTCGGTGACCTGGTTGAGCACCTGGAGCGGGATGTGGACGGTCACGCCGTCCGCGTCCGCGCCGGGCTCGAACTGGTACGTCACCCGGAACTTGAGGTTCCGCTGCCGCCAGGAGTCCGGGTAGTCGGCCTTGGTGACCGTCTCCGCGGACTGGCGGATCAGCATCTCCCGCTCGAAGTCCAGGAACTCGGGCTGCTCCTCCCGCTTGCGCTTCCACCAGGAGTCGAAGTGCGCGCCCGAGACGACGTGGTCGGGCACCCGCTGGTCGTAGAAGTCGAACAGCGTCTCGTCGTCGACGACGATGTCCCGGCGCCGGGCGCGGTGCTCCAGCTCCTCGACCTCGCTGAGCAGCCTGCGGTTGTCGGCGAAGAACTTGTGGTGGGTGCGCCAGTCGCCCTCCACCAGGGCGTTGCGAAGGAACAGCTCCCGGCTGATCCCGGGCTCGATCCGCCCGTAGTTCACCTTCCGCTGGGCGACGATCGGCACGCCGTAGAGGGTGACCTTCTCGTACGCCATCACCGCCGCCTGGTCCTTCTCCCAGTGCGGTTCGCTGTACGTGCGCTTCAGCAGATGGCCCGCCAGCGGCTCGACCCACTCGGGCTCGATCTTGGCGTTGACCCGCGCCCACAGGCGGCTGGTCTCCACCAGCTCGGCCGACATCACGAACTTCGGCTGCTTCCGGAACAGCGTCGAGCCGGGGAAGACGCCGAACTTGGCGTTGCGGGCGCCCAGGTACTCGTTCTTGTTGCCGTCCTTGACGTCCTTCATCCCGATGTGGGACAGCAGGCCGGCCAGCAGCGAGACGTGCACGCGGTCGGCGGGGGCGTCGTCCTCGTCGACGTTCAGGCCCATCTGCTTGGCCACCGTGCGGAGCTGGCTGTAGATGTCCTGCCACTCCCGGATGCGCAGGAAGTTCAGGTACTCCTGCTTGCACATCCGGCGGAAGGAGCTGGACCCGCGCTCCTTCTGCTGCTCGCGCAGGTACCGCCACAGGTTCAGGTACGTCAGGAAGTCGCTGGTCTCGTCCCTGAAGCGGGCGTGCTGCTGGTCGGCCTGGGCCTGCTTGTCGGCCGGGCGCTCGCGCGGGTCCTGGATGGACAGCGCGGCGGCGATGACCATCACCTCGCGGACGCAGCCGTTCCCGTCCGCCTCCAGGACCATCCGCGCCAGGCGGGGGTCCACGGGCAACTGGGCGAGCTTGCGGCCGGTGTCCGTCAGCCGCTTGCGCGGGTCCTTCTGCGCCGGGTCCAGCGCGTGCAGCTCCTGGAGCAGTTGGACGCCGTCGCGGATGTTGCGGTGGTCCGGCGGGTCGATGAACGGGAACTTCTCGATGTCGCCGAGCCCGGCCGCGGTCATCTGGAGGATGACGGAGGCGAGGTTGGTGCGCAGGATCTCGGCGTCGGTGAACTCCGGCCGGGCGAGGAAGTCGTCCTCGCTGTACAGCCGGATGCAGATGCCGTCGGAGGTACGCCCGCAGCGCCCCTTGCGCTGGTCGGCGCTGGCCTGGGAGACCGGCTCGATGGGCAGCCGCTGCACCTTGGTGCGGTGGCTGTAACGGGAGATCCGCGCGAAGCCGGGGTCGATCACGTACTTGATGCCGGGGACGGTCAGCGAGGTCTCGGCCACGTTGGTGGCCAGCACGATCCTGCGGCCGGTGTGCTGCTGGAACACGCGGTGCTGCTCGGCGTGCGACAGGCGCGCGTACAGCGGCAGCACCTCGGTGAACCGGTACTTCTTCTTCTCCAGCGCGTCCGCCGTGTCCCGGATCTCCCGCTCGCCGGAGAGGAAGACGAGGACGTCGCCCTGCCCCTCGGCCATCAGCTCCTCGACCGCGTCGGTGATCGCGGTGATCTGGTCCCGGTCGGCGTCCGCGGCGCCCGAGCCGTCGGCGTCGGCTTCCTCCAGCAGCGGCCGGTAGCGCACCTCGACCGGGTACGTCCGCCCGCTGACCTCGATGATCGGGGCGTCGCCGAAGTGCCGGGAGAACCGCTCGGGATCGATGGTGGCCGAGGTGATGACGACCTTCAGGTCCGGCCGCCTCGGCAGCAACTGGGCCAGGTAGCCCAGCAGGAAGTCGATGTTCAGGGACCGCTCGTGCGCCTCGTCGATGATGATCGTGTCGTAGGCGCGCAGCTCGCGGTCGGTCTGGATCTCGGCGAGCAGGATGCCGTCCGTCATCAGCTTCAGGAACGTGGCGTCCGGGGAGACCTGGTCGGTGAACCGCACCTTCCAGCCGACGGCCTCGCCCAGCGGCGTGTCCAGTTCCTCCGCCACCCGCTCGGCCACGGTGCGGGCGGCGATCCGGCGCGGCTGGGTGTGCCCGATCATGCCGCGCACGCCGCGTCCCAGCTCCATGCAGATCTTCGGGATCTGCGTGGTCTTCCCGGACCCGGTCTCACCGGCGACGATGACGACCTGGTGGTCGCGGATGGCGTCCGCGATCTCGTCCTTCTTCTGGCTGACCGGCAGTTGCGCCGGATAGCCGACGACGGGCACACGGGCCCGCCGGGCGGCCATGCGGTCGGCGGCCTTGTCGGCCTCGCTCTCGATCTCGGCGAGGACGGAGGCGCGCGCCTCCGGCTTACGGATCTTGCGCGCGCCTTCGAGCCGGCGCCCGAGCCGGTGCGCGTCGCGCAGCGACAGCTCGGTCAGGCGGGAGGCGAGGGAGCCCAGCGCGGGGGCGGGATGCGTAGACATACGCCGTCCAGGATCTCACCTCGCGGATTTCGCACGCGAACCATTTGACGCCAAGGACTCCATTGGACGCCGAGGGCTCCGTCCCAGCGGACGGAGCCCTCGGCGTCAGCACTGGTGCTGGCCGCGTCGTCAGCACACCCGGTGGCCGATGCGGTACCCGAGCCGGAACCCTTCCTTGAAGCCCCGGCGGTAGTCCTGGCCCCAGTCCTTCTTCACCGTGTCGGCGGCGACCGCTGTGACGCGGACGTTCACTCCGGCCGCCTTGAGAGCGGTGGGGAGCTGCTTGCCGTAGTGGTGGTGGCCGCACGTGCGGTATCCGTCGCGGAACCCGATCCTGAAGCCGTCCTGGAAGCCCCGCTGGTAGTTCCTGTCCAGCGTGGGCGCCTGCGCCGTCGCGACCGCATGGGTCCCGGCGGGCGTCGCCGCGGCGGCTTGCTGGACGGTGACCGGGGTGAGAGCGACGGTCGCGGCGATGAGGGCCGCACCCAGCACGGCGGCCCGTTTTCTGGTCGTGGTGGGCATGAGCGCCCCCTCGGGTGAAATCCCACTAACAGTCGGTTTTCACTCTAGTCACCCGTTTGGGCGCTGCAACCGCGACCGGATCCACGAGAACACCCTCCCCGGAATCTCTCGGAGAGGGTGTCAGCCCTGGTGAGGGCGGTGGTGGCTGGGGCCGGGGTCGAACCGGCGACCTATCGCTTTTCAGGCGATCGCTCGTACCAACTGAGCTACCCAGCCACGAGGTTTCACGTGAAACCTCAGCGGTCCTGACGGGATTTGAACCCGCGGCCTCCACCTTGACAGGGTGGCGAGCACTCCAAACTGCTCCACAGGACCATGCGGTGGCATGCGCACCGACGCACGTAAGTGTCGCACACCGTACTGCGTGCCCCCAACGGGATGCGTACCCGTACCCGCTCAGGCGCGGGATGCGTCGCTCTGGGCGGTGAGGTGCTGATGCGCGGCGCGGAGAATGTCGCGGGAGAGGGCGTCGTCGTCGCTGGCGCGGGCGAGGAGAAGGGCGCCGACGAGGGTGGACAGTTCGACCAGGGCGGAGTCCGAGTCGGCGCCGTCCGGGGCGCCGTCGAGTCGCCGGAGACTGTCGACCATGTCGTGCAGGCCGGTGGTGAAGGCGGCCCGGAGAGCGGTGCCGGGTTCTGTGCGTGCAACGTCGGCGGCGAGGGCGGCGGCGGCGCAGCCGCGGGCCGGATTGTCGCGGTGGCGTTCCGAGAGGTAGGCCGCCAGGAACGCCGCTCGGGCCGAGCGGTCGGCCGGGCGGGCGACGCCGGGCTCCCCGGCGTGGGCGGCCTCCCCGGCGTGGGCGGGTTCCCCGGCATCGGCAGGTTTCCCGGCGTCGGCGGGTTCCCCGGCGCCCGCGGGCGCCTCGGCGCCGGTCGCCGGCGGAATGGACCGGCCGCGTTCGTCGAAGGCCGCGGCGAGGGCCTGCGCGACCAGGTCGTCCTTGGAGGAGAAGTGGCGGTAGAAGCCTCCGTGGGTCAGCCCGGCGGCGGCCATCGCCTCCGGCACGCTGACCTGCTCGGCGCCCTTCTCCCGGATCAGCCGGGAGACGCTTTCGATCACCTGCTGCCGGCGCTGCTCGGCTACGGCTCGTGACACGCGGGGCATCGGCTGTACTCCTCCTTTTTCACGGTCGGCACGACCGTCCGGTCTTGTGGTCGGCGTGATCGTCCGGCCGGTGGCGCCGGACGCTGCCTCCATCCTCCCGTTTAGATGATGTGTGTAATCTAAACAGTGAGGTTTCCGCCACGGAAGCGTCGCGACGCGCCTGCCGACGCCAGGCAGGCGCCATCGAGCCTATGAGGGAGAGACGACATGACGACGATCGCGGGCTCCGTCGCCCTGGTCACCGGAGGCCGGCGCGGCCTCGGCAAGGCGTTCGTGGACGAGCTGCTCGTCCGGGGCGCCAAGAAGGTCTACGCCACCGCCCGCAAGCCCGCCCCCAGCGACGACGAGAGGGTCGAGGCGCTCGCGCTGGACGTCACCGACGACGCCTCGGTCGCCGCGCTGGCCGAGCGGGTCCGGGACGTCGACGTCATCTTCAACAACGCCGGCGTCCTGTACCCGGCGCCCCTGCTCACGGGCGACCTCCAGCAGGTCAAGGACATGTTCGACACCAACGTCTACGGCCCCCTGCGGATCGCGAAGGCGTTCGCCCCGATCCTGGCCGACAATGGCGGCGGCGCCTTGGTCGACATCCACTCGCTGCTGTCCTGGGGGGCCGGCGGCGGCGCCTACGGCGCCACCAAGGCCGCGCTGTGGTCGCTGACCAACTCCCTGCGCATCGAACTGGCCGGACAGAACACCCAGGTCGTCGGCGTGCACCTCGGGTTCGCCGACACCGACATGGTCGCCGCCCTCCCCGTCGAGAAGATCTCCGCCGCCGACGCCGCCCGCATCGTCCTCGACGGTGTCGAACGCGGCGACAGCGAGGTGCTCGTCGACGACGTCACCCGCGAGATCAAGGCCGCCCTCGCCGGTCCCGTGGAAGGACTCACCGTCCCCATCAACCGCTGAGCCCGCGCGCCCAGCCGCCCGACGCCCGACGCGCCCGAAAACCCACTCGCCCGACGCGTCCGAAAACCCACTCGCGGACCTGGAGGACTCATGCCGCTCTGGCACATCTACCACCCCGCCGACGCCTACACCCCCGAGGACAAGGAGCGGATCGCCAAGGACGTCACCGACGTCTACGCCCGCATCGGCCTGCCGAGGTTCTACGTCGTCACCCTCTTCCACCAGATCGAGGCGGACTCCTACTACGTAGGGGGCGAACCCACGGACAAGACCGTCCGCGTCGTCATCGAGCACATCGCCCGCCAGCTCAACGACCCCGCCCTGCGCAAGGCGACCGGCGAGAAACTCAATGCCGTGCTCGCCCCCTACACCACCGACCGGGACCTGTACCTCGAGTTCCACATCGACGAGACCCCCCGGGACCTCTGGATGACCGGCGGGATCTGGCCCCCGCCCGCCGGGAGCGAGGCCGAACGCCTCTGGGCCAAGGAGAACCGGCCGGTCCCTTACGAGTCGCCGCGTTAGCCGCTGTCACGCACTGACTCCCCCGCAAGACCTCAAGACCGACCCGGCGGGAGCGTCCGGGGCGGACGCGCCAGCGCCTCGACCGTCGCCGAGAACAGCCAGGGCAGTCGCTGCGCCGCAGGCACCAGCGCGGTGCGGAGCGGGGGCTTCCTGGTCGCGCCGAGCAGCGCGCGGGTCAGCCAGCGGTGGCGCCGGGTCAGTCGCCTCCACTCCCGCTCGTACTGGAGCAGGTCACCGCTGACGATCGCACGCACCGCCGCCGACGCCTGCGCCAGCGCCAGTCCGACGCCCTCGCCGGTCAGCGCGTCGACGTAGCCCGCCGCGTCGCCGACGAGCAGCGTGCGGCCGTCGGTGCGCGCACTGGCGTCCTGCCGGAGCGGTCCCGCCCCGCGAACCGGTCCGGCGTGATCGGCGCCGGCCAGCCGCTCCCGCAGCTCGGGGAAGGCGGCGAGGTGGTCGTCGTAGGCCCCGCGGCACGCGGAGAGCACCGCGACGCCTACCAGCCCGCTGGCCACCGGGGTCACATAGACCTCCGCGTCGTTCGCCCAGTGCACCTCGACGTAGTCGCTCCAGGGTTCGCGCACGTAATGGCGTCGCAGCCCGTGCCGCCGGCGGCCTCGCGGCGGCCGGTCGAGACCCAGTGCCCGGCGGAGGGGCGAGTGCAGGCCGTCGGCCGCGACGAGGTACCCGGCGCGGGCGCCGTCGACGACCACGCCCGCACCGTCCTGCTCGACACGGCGCGCCGTGCGCTGCTCCACGCGCACGCCCGCGGCCAGCACCGCCTCGCGCAGCGCCTCGTGCAGCACGGTGCGGCGCACTCCGCGACCGGGGCCCCGGAGGAAGTCGGCGTCGACGCGGTGCGGCCCGGCGACGTAGCGAACGCCTCTCAGGTCGTGCCCCGGCGGGTGCACGCCCCACTCCGCCAGGGCTTCCAGCGCACCCGCCATCAGCCCCTCGCCGCACGCCTTGTCGACGGCGCCCGCGCGCTGTTCCCACACGGTCACGTCGAGCCCCGCCCGTGCCGCGTACAGGGCCGTGGCGAGGCCCGCGGGGCCCCCGCCCACGATGAGCAGGTCCATGGCCTTCCCCTCTAGGCGAGCCGCGCCAGTGCGGCGTTCTCGGTGCGGATGCGGAGGGCGAGGAGGAACGCGTTCAGCACGGTGAAGACCGCCGCCGTGATCCAGGCCGAGTGCACCAGAGGGAGCGCCGCGCCCTCGACGACGACGGCGGCGTAGTTGGGGTGCGGGACGCGGCGGTAGGGGCCGCCGGTCACGCGCGCGGCGCCGGGCACGACGATCACCCGGGTGTTCCACTGCCGTCCCAGGGTGGCGATGCACCACCAGCGCAGCGCCTGCGAAGCTGCGACGAGGGCGAGCATGGTCCAGGCGAGAACCGGTACGGCGTCCGGTCGGCGCGTCCACACCTCCACGAGTGCGCCGACGAGCAGACCCGTGTGCAGCGCCGTCATGAAGGGGTAGTGCGCACTACCGGACTCCACGCCGCCCCGGGCGAGGCTGTGGGCGGCGTTGCGGCGGGAGACGACCAGTTCGGCGACCCGCTCCAGCCCCACGGCCAGAACCAGGAGGGTGAAGAGGACCTGGCTGCTCATCGCTCGTGCCCAGGGGCGCGCAGAAGCACGAGTTCGGAGCAGAAGCCCGGTCCCAGGGCGAGCATGAGCCCGTACGAGCCGGGCGCGGGCGGGCGGTGGGCGAACGTGTCCGCCAGGACGTGCAGCACGGAGGAAGAGGACAGGTTGCCGACCCTCCGCAGCGACTCCCAGGTCACACGCAGGGCGTCCCGTCCGACCCCGAGGGCTTCTTGCAGCGCCTCGATGACCTTGGGCCCGCCGGGATGCGCGACGTACCAGCCCAGGTCGTCCTCGCTCAGCCCATGGTCGGCGAGGAAGCCGCGAACGTCGTGGCCGACGTGCCGGCGCACCAGGTCGGGGACCGAGGAGTCCAGCACGATCTTGAACCCGCCGGCGCCGATGTCCCAGCCCATGGTGCGCTCCGAGTCGGGGTAGAGGCGGCTGCGCGAAGCGAGCACCTCGCATCGGACGCGGTCCTCGGACGAGGCGAGCGGATGCTCCGGGCCGACCGCGACCACCGCCGCCGCACCGTCCCCGAACAGGCCGCTCGCCACGATGTTCCCCAGCGAGCCGTCGTCGCGCTGGAGGGTGAGCGAGCACAGCTCCACCGACATCAGCACCGCCACCCCGTCCGGACGACCGCGCAGCAGGTCGGACAGGCGTGCGACGCCGGCCGCGCCGGCGACGCAGCCCAGGCCGACGAGGGGCAGGCGCACCACGTCGGGGCGGAGTCCGATCCGCGACGCGACGCGGGCCTCGAGCGTGGGGACGGCCAAGCCGGTCGCGGTGCAGGACACGATGTAGTCGACGTCGGCCGGCGTGAGCCCGGCGTCCTTGAGCGCGTCGACGACGGCGCGCCCGCCGAGTTCGACGCCTGCCCGGATGAAGAGGTCGTTGGACCGGCCGAAGTCCCCGAGCTGGGCGTACTCCTTCAGCGGAAGGACGCTGTGCCGTGTCTCGACGCCCGTGTTGCGGTGAAACCGCTCGACGACGCCGCGGTCGACCGCGGCCTCGCCCAGTGCGGCGGCGAAGACCTCGGTGATCTCCTCCTGCCGGTGACGGTGCTCGGGAAGTACGCCGCGGACACTGAGGACGCGCATGGTCATGCTGGCTCCTGGGGTCGGCCGTTCGGCCGGGTGGGTGTGAGCAGCGCCCGGCCGAGACCGAGTGCGAGGGCGGGGGTGAGCCTGCCCCGGGCGAGACCCAGTTCGACGAGATCGTCGAAGACGTCCTGGTCGGCGGCCGAGGCCCGCAGTCCGGCCTCGATGAGACGGGTGCTGCGGGCGAGCCGGGCGGCCAGGGCGGTGTGGCGCAGGTGCGGCAGCAGGCTGCGGCCGGTCGCGTGCGCGTAGTGCGCGCCCGCCCGCTCGGGCTGTCCGTCGCGCAGGGCCGCGGCGGCGGCCCGTCCGGCCGCGATCCCGGTGGCCACGGCGTGGTGGATGCCCTCGCCCGTCAGAGGGTTCACCAGCCCGGCGGCGTCGCCCACGAGCAGAACTCGGCCCCGCTGAGGCCGCCACCGTGCTGTCGAGAGCGGCAGGTGGTGCCCGAGCCAGTCCTCCCCGCCCTCGGCGGCGCCGGGCAGAAGCGCCTGGAGGCGTTCGAAGAGCTGGGCACGGGTGGGCGCCGGACGGTCCGCGCGGAGAAGCTCGCCGTAGCCGACGTTCGCGAGGCCGTCACCGCGGTCGAAGCTCCAGGCGTACGACGGCTGGTGCTGGGCGCCGAACTCGATGACCTGCGCGCCGCGCCACCGGGGAGCGACCGGGGCGTAGCCGCGCAGCGCCAGGGCCACAGGACCGCGGTGCTGCCCGAGCGCGCGCCGCACGGCTGAGTGGGCCCCGTCGGCGCCGACCACGACGGCGGCGGAGATCTCTCCGTCCAGCACCACCGCGTCGGCGTCGTGCCGCAGATCGCGGACGCGGTGACGCAGGAGCCGGACGCCGGCGGCGACGGCCGCGTCGACCAGGCGGGCGTCGAGGACGCGGCGCGGCACCACCCAGGCCGGGCGGGCCATCCGCCGCTCGGATGCCAGGCCGCCGCGGCCGAGGCGGAGGCGGTCGACCGGGCGCTTGTCGCTGACGAGACCGGTGACGCCGATCCCGGCGAGGAGGTCGAGGACGTGCGGGGCCACCCCGTCGCCGCAGGCCTTGTCCCGCGGAAAGTCCGCCCGGTCCAGCAGGACGACGCGCAGACCGGGGGCCGCGTGCATCGCGCCGAGGGCGGCGGCGGCGCCGGCGGGTCCGGCGCCGACCACCGCGAGGTGCCAGCGGCTGGGGACCCCCGCCATCAAGCGGCTGCCACGAGCAGTACGACGTCGAGCAGGGCGATGCCCACCGCCGCCCGGAAGGGGGTACGGCCCTGGCCGAGAGAGGCGACCAGCGCGAGGGCCGCCACGAGTGCGAGTCCCGCCCACGCCCACGACGGGGGGACGCCGGCGGGACCGAGCACGGCCAGCAGGGAGGCGGCGGCGAGCAGCAGGACGGCGAGGACGCGGGAAGAACGCCGGCCCAGCCGGTGCGGGAGGCCGCGGACGCCCACGCGTTCGTCCCCGGCGAGGTCGGGCAGCGTGTTGAGCAGATGCGCCCCGACGCCGAGCGCGGCGCCCGCGCCGGTCGTCCACAGCGGCGCCCAGGCCGGGTCGGGGCCCGCGAGGGTGACGACCGAGGGCAGCGTCCCGAAGGCGCTGGCGTAGGGCGCCCACGACCACCAGGTCGCCTTGAGCGCCAGGTTGTAGGCGTGGCCCGCACCGGCGCCGAGGACGATGTTGACCAGTGCTCCGCGCCAGCCGACGAGCGCGGACAGCACGAGGCAGGCGAGTGCGGTGACGACCAGGGCGCGCACGACCCAGCTCACCGGGAGAGCACCGGTGACCAGGGGCTTGTCGGTGCGGCCGACGGCGCGGTCGCGGGAGAGGTCACGCAGGTCGTTGCCCCAGCCGATGGTGAGCTGGCCGGTGAGCACCGCCGCGGTGACGGTGACGCCGTCGAGCGGGCGCAGGTCGCTGCGGAGCGCGAGGAGGCCCGCGATCGCGCCGACCGCCAGGGCCGGTCCGCCGTGGGCGGCGGCCAGCAGCGCGGCCACGGGCGGCGGCCCGGTGCGGGAGGGGGCCGAGCCGGCGGTCACGGGCGCCGCCGCGCGGCAACGGGCACGCCACGGACCGCGTCGCCGGGTGCACCGGCGACGGGGCGGGGGCGGCGCGGTACGGGGGGTCGGGCGGACGGTGGGGGCCGCATGGGGGTTCGGCCGGATCGTGTGCTCCGTATAGGGGTCCGGCCGGATCGTAGGTGCCACATGGGAGTCTGGCCGGATCGTGGATGCCGCATGGGGGTACGGCCGGGCGCCGCCTCGCCCGCAGCGTCGATCACCTCGGCGGGCGCCTGCGGGGCGCCCTCGGCCGGGGCCCGGTCGAGCTCCGCGCGGGCGCCGGTCGTGTCGGGCGTCGGGAGCGCGCAACCGATGTCGGGGCCGTGGGGCAGCCGCTCGGCGACGCCCACGAGGTCGTGCGCGCCGTCGGCGCGCGGCCGTCGCACGACGGCGGAGCCGGTATCGCCGGTCGCCCCGGTGACCACGATGCGCATGCGAAGTGAGATTCCCCGCCCGTTCGCCGCTCACACAAGGCGCTCCCGCATTCGGCGGAAACGGCGTCATCCGATGCGCCGGAAGTCACTCCGTCTCGGACGGCGGAACGTCGAACGCGTTCAAGATCATGCAGGTCAGCGCGTAGAAGCCGCAGAGATGGACCAGTTCGATCGTGCCGCGCTCGCCGAACAGCTCGACGGTCCGCCCGTACAGCGGACCCGGCAGTTCCCCGCCCGCGCAGAGGGCTTCCGCGACGTCGCCGGCGCACCTCTCCTCATCGGTCAGGCCGTCCGGACGGCGACCCGAGGCGAGCGCGTCCACGGCTTCCTCGCTCAGCCCCGCCTGACGCCCGAGGCGGCGGTGCGAGCCGACCTCGAACGCGGCGCGGAAGTGCGCTCCGACGACGAGCGTCGCGACTTCCCGGGGACCGGCCGGCACCGTCGGGGACGTGCTGAGCGCCCGGTTCAGCCCCCAGGCCGCCGTGCCGAGGTCCGGGTCGTGCAGCCACGCGGGAAACGGCCCGATGAGAGCGCCCTGCGCGTTCTCCGTCCTGGAATGCGCGTAACTGACGCCGATGCCCGCCTTGATGTCGTCGTACAGCTTTCGCTGCTCGTCCGTCATGGCGGTCGGACTCACCGGTGAGAGGCGCATGACTGGAACCTTCGTCCTGTCCGGGATACGTGCGGGATCGCTGCTCCTATTCGGAGAGGGTGATCCGCTCGGCGAGCCGCTGCTCTGCGAACGGGTCGTGGGCGGGGAGCAGCACGGTGGGCTCACCGCGTCCGAAGGCCGCGATGGAGTCGAGCGTGTGGAGGGAGACCGCGAGGTTTCCGGATATTCCGTCCACGATGCGCTTCTCCAGCAGGTCGGCGTCGTAGGTCGCGTCACCGGCCAGGAAGTACGTCGTGGAGTCGTTGCGCACCACGACGGACATGTGCCCAGGCATGTGTCCGGGCGTGGGCACACAGAAGATCTTTCCGTCCTCCGTGACCGGGTACGTGTGCGCGAAGGGGCCTGCCGGCGGACCGGTGAAGGCGATGCGGTTCGGAGCGAACCACGAGGGCCAGTCATGCGGAAGCGCTCCGGCGAGGGTGCCTCGGAACCCGTGGGAGACCCCCCAGTTCTCCTCGCTCACGACGATGTCGGCGCCCTCGAAGTGAGACAGTCCGTCGGCGTGGTCGTGGTGGAGGTGGGACATGATGAGATGTCTCAGATCCTTTGTCGGGTCGATGCCCATGCTCCGCAGCCGGGGTCCGATCTCGTCATCCGGCGCCACATGGATATCCACGGACAACTGGAAGAAGGGGTGCCACCAAGGCAGCCAGCCGGGTATGGCCGTGCGGGAGCTCTCCCCGCTGTCCACAAGATAAAGGCCCTCGTCGTGCTCGATCAGGTACGTGTAGATCGGAAGCGGCTCGGTCCAGTCGCGGTCCAGGATGATGGCGAGCCGACGGCGCCAGATGGCGTGATCCATGCGACCCGCGCGATGTGAGGGACGGATGCGGATGCTGCCGGTTCTCACCGCCGTGATGGTCGCCATGACGTCCCTCCAAGAAGGCCGAACAGACCACACGTGCTGATGCCGTTATGACCAGTACGCCATCGGACGCACGGGGACGCAACCACGAGGTGCGCAGAGTCGGCGTGACGTCACGCGCACGGTCGCGATGCGGCACGCGCATGGTCGCGGTACGCCACGCGCACGGTCGCGGCGCTCCGCGATCCGATCGCCCTGGGACGAGGCTCGGGCCGGTAGCGGACGCGAGCGCTCGCGCTCCACGAGCGTCGGCCAGTCAGCGGCATACAACCAGCCGGCGACATACAACAAGACCCCAATCCCGAGGATTGAGGCCGAAGTTGTGGCTGGGGCCGGGGTCGAACCGGCGACCTATCGCTTTTCAGGCGATCGCTCGTACCAACTGAGCTACCCAGCCATGAGGTTTCACGTGAAACCTCAGCGGTCCTGACGGGATTTGAACCCGCGGCCTCCACCTTGACAGGGTGGCGAGCACTCCAAACTGCTCCACAGGACCATATTCACGTATGCGAACCAATTTGCATACGTAAGGGTTGTGTGTGCCCCCAACGGGATTCGAACCCGTGCTACCGCCTTGAAAGGGCGGCGTCCTAGGCCGCTAGACGATGAGGGCTATCGGCCCGCCTGGGCGCTTCTCAGCGCCTCGGGGACGAGAGAAGCATATGGGATGCCGGGGGGTATCGCCAAAACCGTTTCGCCCGCTCCGCCGTCCGGGGCCGCGCCCGGCGCCGCGCCGGACCGTATGGCCAGGTCGAGCGTGCCGTGCGCGACCTGGCCGTACGGGGCGTGCGAGGCGCCGGGCGCGGGGGGCCGTCAGCCCCAGCCCAGTTCGTGCAGCCGTTCCTCCGCGATGCCGAAGTGGTGCGCCACCTCGTGCACGACCGTCACTGCCACCTCGTCCACCACGTCCTCCGCCGTCTCGCAGGCGCGCAGGGTCGGGCCCATGTAGACGGTGATGCGGTCCGGGAGGACCCCGGCGTACCACTCCCCGCGCTCCGTGAGGGGCGTGCCCTCGTACAGGCCCAGCAGCTCCGGGTCGTCGGCGGACGGCTCGTCCTCGACGAACACGGCCACGTTGTCCATGACCCGCGTCAGCTCCGGCGGGATCCGGTCCAGGGCCTCGCTCACCAGTTCTTCGAACCTGTCGCGTGTCATCTCCAGCACAGGGCCATTGTCCGGGACGACGGAGCGGAGCGGGGCGGTCGCGGCGCCGCCGTCGTCGTGCCGCCGTGCCGGTGGGCGTCCGGGGCGCCGTCCGGGCGACGGCGTCGGCGCGCTGTTCGGCGTCGGTGGCGTGTCCTCTTGAGGGCGCCGGGAGTTGGACACGGAGACTTCTGCCTTCCGGAGGTGGCTTCCGTGCGCCCCTTGCCCTTGTCCGTCCGTCTGGCCGCGACGGCCGCCGCCCTCACCGCGGCCACCGGCTGTGTGAGCGTGGGGGACGACTCCGGCGGCGCCCCCCGGCCGTCGCACTCGGCGCTCCCGCACGGGCAGGGCGCCCGGGGCGGCGGGACGGAGGCGTCGGGCGGGGACGCGGCGGCCGGCGGCGACGGCGGTGACGGCAAGCACGGGCGCGACGGAAAGGGACGGGACACGAAGGACCCCTCGTCCTCCGCGTCCGCCGCGCAGTCGGCCGCGGGCAGCGCGTCCGCGGCCCCGCCGGGGAAGCCCGGCGCGCCCCCGCAGCCGGGCGGTCCGACGCCTCCCGCCCCGGCGCCCGAGCCGTCGCAGACGTCCGCCCCGCCGGCCCCGCCGCCCGTGTCCTCGCCCGCCCCGCCGCCCTCGCCGGACCCCACGCCGCCCGACCCGTCGTCCTCCGCGCACGACGGATCCGGGGCGCAGACGGGACAGCGCGCGCCGGGCCGGGTGCGGCAGCGGCGGCAGTCGCGCTGGTCGCGCTGGATGATTCCGTGACCCGACAGCCCGACAGCCCGACAGCCCGACAGCCCGACAGCCCGACAGCCCGACAGCCCGACAGCCCGACAGCCCGACAGGCGGCGCGCCCCCCTGACAGCCGGCGCGGCGCGCCGACAGGCGGCGGGCGGACGACGCCCTGACGTGCGCGGACGGGACTGAGGCGACGCTCAAGGGGCGCGATTTGCCTTCTGAGGGTAAGGCTGCGTAAGCTGTTAGATCGTTTGAACCCAATTGCCCGGCGCCCATGAAGAGCGCGCCGTGTGGCGCGTACTCTCCCTTGCCGTGGCGGACCGCATTGAGGCGGTCGTGAAGCGAAACACGGAGTTGACGGGCGCGTGCCGAAGAGACTCCGGAAGGTTTCGCATTCGCATGTCCATTATCAGTACTGACGTCGTCGTGCCCGAGAGCGCCGAGGACGCCCCCGAGGGCCACGAGGCCGCCGAGCAGGCGGAGACCCCCCAGGCCCCCGAGCTCACCTTCGCCGACCTGGGGCTGCCCGAGGGCGTCGTCCGCAAGCTCGCGCAGAACGGCGTGACCACCCCCTTCCCGATCCAGGCCGCGACCATCCCGGACGCCCTGGCCGGCAAGGACATCCTGGGCCGCGGCCGCACCGGCTCCGGCAAGACCCTCTCCTTCGGTCTGCCGACCCTGGCCGCGCTGGCCGGCGGCCGCACCGAGAAGAAGCGCCCGCGCGCCGTCATCCTCACCCCGACCCGCGAGCTGGCCATGCAGGTGGCCGACGCGCTCCAGCCCTACGGCGACGTCCTCGGCCTGAAGATGAAGGTCGTCTGCGGCGGCACGTCCATGGGCAACCAGATCTACGCCCTGGAGCGGGGCGTCGACGTCCTGGTCGCCACCCCGGGCCGGCTGCGCGACGTCATCAAGCGGGGCGCGTGCTCGCTCCAGGACGTGCGGATCGCCGTCCTCGACGAGGCCGACCAGATGTCCGACCTGGGCTTCCTGCCCGAGGTCACCGAGCTGCTCGACCAGGTCCCGTCGGACGGCCAGCGGATGCTGTTCTCCGCGACCATGGAGAACGAGATCAAGACCCTCGTCGACCGCTACCTGACCGACCCGGTCAGCCACGAGGTCGACGCGGCGCAGGGCGCGGTGACGACCATGTCGCACCACATCCTGATCGTGAAGCCCAAGGACAAGGCGCCGGTCACCGCGGCCATCGCCTCCCGCAAGGGCCGCACCATCATCTTCGTGCGCACCCAGCTCGGCGCCGACCGCGTCGCCGAGCAGTTGCGCGACGCCGGCGCCAAGGCCGACGCGCTGCACGGCGGCATGACCCAGGGCGCCCGCACCCGCACCCTGGCCGACTTCAAGGACGGGTACGTCAACGTCCTGGTCGCCACGGACGTCGCCGCGCGCGGCATCCACGTCGACGGCATCGACCTGGTGCTGAACGTCGACCCGGCCGGCGACCACAAGGACTACCTGCACCGCGCGGGCCGCACCGCCCGCGCGGGCCGCACCGGCACGGTCGTCTCGCTCTCCCTGCCGCACCAGCGGCGCCAGATCTTCCGGCTGATGGAGGACGCGGGCGTCGACGCCTCGCGTCACCTCGTCCAGGGCGGCGCGGCCTTCGAGCCGGAGGTCGCCGAGATCACCGGCGCCCGGTCCATGACCGAGGTGCAGGCCGAGTCCGCGGGCAACGCCGCGCAGCAGGCCGAGCGGGAGGTCTCCCAGCTCACCCAGCAGTTGGAGCGCGCCCAGCGGCGTGCCGCCGAACTGCGCGACGAGGCCGACCGGCTGGTGGCCCGCGCCGCCCGCGAGCGGGGCGACGACCCCGAGACGGCGGTGGCCGAGGCGCAGGCCGCGGAGAGCGCGGACGAGGTGTCGGTGCCGGAGCAGCCGGCGGCCAAGGACGTCGACCGGGCCGAGCGTTCCGACCGCGCGGAGCGCTTCGAGCGGAACGAGCGCGAGGAGCGTCCCGCGTCGTCTTCGTACGAGCGCCGCGAGCGGCGGGACGACAGGGGCGGGCGTACGTTCGACCGCGACCGTTCCTTCGACCGTGACCGTGACCGCGGTGGGCGCGGCTTCGAGCGCCGGGACGACCGCGGCGGCTTCAACCGCGACCGTGACCGGGACCGTGGCGGTGACCGGGGCGGCTTCCGCCGGGACGACCGCGGCGACAGGGGCGGCCGTTCCTTCGACCGCGACCGCGCCGGTGACCGTGGCGGCTTCCGCCGGGACGACCGGGACCGTGACCGCGGTGCGCGCGGCTTCGAGCGCCGGGACGACCGCGGCGGCTTCAACCGCGACCGTGACCGGGACCGTGGCGGTGACCGTGGCTTCGACCGCGGCGAGCGGAGCGACCGCGGCGAGCGGGGCGCCTTCCACCGGGACGAGCGTCCGGCCCGCCGCGACGACCGTGGCGGCCACCGCGGCAGCGACCGCCCGTTCAACCGCGACCGCCAGGGCGACCGCCCCGGCTTCCGCTCCGGCGGCCACGAGCGTCCGTACGGCCGCCGTGACGACCACCGCGGCAGCAGCAGCGGCAGCAGCTCCTCCTTCGGCCGCCGCGACGACAAGCCGCGCTGGAAGCGCAACGGCTGACGCGCGCTGAGGTCACCGCGCGGTGAGACGCCAGCGGTGACATGACAGCAGCGAGGTGACAGGGCCCGCACGACGACCGTCGTGCGGGCCCTGTCGTCGTGAACGGCCTCAGCACTGGCCGTCGCCGTCGTCCGGCCCGTCGCCGTCGCCGTCGCCGCCCTCGCCGTCGCCGTCGCCGTCATCGGCACCGGGCCCTGCCCCTCATCGGCGCCCGGCAACGCGGGCTCGCTCCGCCGGGACGCGGGACGCCGGGCCGCCCGGACGGACCGGCCACCGTGGGCTCGCTCCCGAACGGACCGACTCGCACGCACCGCCCACGCGCACCGCCCGCATGCACCGCCCGCAGTGCGGGAATTGCTGGGGACATGACAGATCAAGCCCCCGAAGGGCAGACGCAGGCCGCGCAGACGCAGGCCGGGCAGCCACAGGCCACTCAACCGCAGGCCGCGCAGGCCGCGCAGGTCCAGGCGCAGACGACCGGCCGCTCGTCGGACGAGGAACTGCTGGCCCAGCTCGGCTACACCCAGGTCCTCGCGCGCCGCATGTCCGCGTTCTCCAACTACGCCGTCTCCTTCACGATCATCTCGGTGCTGTCCGGCTGCCTGACCCTGTACCTCTTCGGGATGAACACCGGCGGCCCCGCCGTGATCACCTGGGGCTGGGTGGTCGTCGGCCTGATGACCCTGCTGGTGGGGCTGTCGATGGCCGAGATCTGCTCGGCTTACCCGACCTCCGCGGGCCTGTACTTCTGGGCCCACCGGCTGGCCCCGCCGCGTTCGGCCGCCGCCTGGGCGTGGTTCACGGGGTGGTTCAACGTGCTGGGCCAGGTGGCGGTGACGGCCGGCATCGACTTCGGCGCCGCGTCCTTCCTGGGCGCCTATCTGAACCTCCAGTTCGGCTTCGTCGTCACCCCCGGCCGCACCGTCCTGCTCTTCTCGGCGATCCTGCTCCTGCACGGCCTGCTGAACACCTTCGGCGTGCGGATCGTCGCCTTCCTCAACAGCGTCAGCGTGTGGTGGCACGTGCTGGGCGTCGCGGTGATCGTCGCCGCGCTCGCCCTGGTCCCGGACCGCCACCAGTCGACGTCGTTCGTCTTCACCCGCTTTGTGAACAACACCGGTTGGGGCAGCGGGACTTACGTGGTCCTGCTCGGCCTGCTGATGGCGCAGTACACCTTCACCGGCTACGACGCCTCCGCCCACATGACGGAGGAGACCCACGACGCCTCGACGGCCGGTCCCCAGGGCATCGTCCGCTCCATCTGGACCTCGTGGATCGCCGGCTTCGTCCTCCTGCTCGGCTTCGCCTACGCCATCCAGGACTACGGCCGCGAACTGGCCTCCCCGACCGGGGCGCCGCCCGCCCAGATCCTGCTCGACGCGCTCGGCGCGACGGCGGGCAAGCTGCTGCTCCTGGTCGTGATCGGCGCGCAGCTCTTCTGCGGGATGGCGTCCGTCACCGCCAACAGCCGTATGATCTACGCCTTCTCGCGCGACGGGGCGCTGCCCTTCTCCCGCCTCTGGCACACGGTGAGCCCCCGCACGCGCACACCGGTGGCGGCGGTGTGGCTGGCCGCGCTCGGCGCCCTGGCCCTCGGCCTGCCGTACCTGATCAACGTGACCGCGTACGCCGCCGTCACGTCCATCGCGGTGATCGGCCTCTACATCGCCTACGTCATCCCCACCCTGCTGCGGGTGCGCAAGGGCGCGGCGTTCGCCCGCGGCCCCTGGCACCTGGGCCGCTGGTCGCGGGCGGTCGGCGTCGTGTCGGTGGCCTGGGTCGGTGTGATCACCGTCCTGTTCATGCTGCCGCAGCTCTCCCCGGTCACCTGGGACACCTTCAACTACGCCCCCGTCGCCGTCCTGGTGGTCCTCGGCTTCGCCGCCGCCTGGTGGCTCGCCTCGGCCCGCCACTGGTTCCTCGCCCCGCCCGCGCCCGGCGCCCACCAGCCCACCCCGGCCCCCGATCCGGCCGCCCCCTGACCCCGCGGGCGCCCGCACGCCCCTTACCTCCAGGGACACGTCCGCCCCGCCGCCCCGATACGCGATCGGACACGCGCCCTCCTACGGCTATGCTCGGGGAGGCGACATCGCCAGGGCCCTTAGCTCAATTGGCAGAGCAGTGGACTTTTAATCCATTGGTTGTGGGTTCGAGTCCCACAGGGCCTACGGGTGCGGGGGGAGGGGCTATCCCCTCTGACCTGGGACGGAGCGCTCCGATCGGTTTCGGCTGATCGGGGCGCTCCGTCGTTCAGGGGCGCGTGCGTGAGCGGAAGAGGAAGTCCTACACGCCGAGGGCCGGACGGGTGAGGCGGTGGAACCGCCAAGGGCGGTCACTGTGGGGACAACCGCTCCTCGATCGCATCGACCGCTTCATGGAGTTGGCGGACGACCTGCGTGCTCCGCTCCCTGAAGGAACAAGACGGCCACCGTGAACGCCCGGCTACGCAGGAGCAGCCCAGTGATCCTTGTGTGCCCGGCTGTCCGACCCCCGTATCGTCGACTGGGTGACCGATGCGAATGTGGGGGACAGGACGCACATCCCCACAGATGATCTTGCCGCGCTGATCGAGGCGTTCGACATCGGCGAAGTACTGGATCGGCGGCACTTGGCCGACGGCCTGATGAACGTGAACTGGCGGCTGGTCACGCCAGTCGGAAGGTTCGTCCTCAAGCGGGTCACGGACGTGCCGCTCAACCGGCTGCGACGTAACCTCGCGGTCCTCCCTGTCCTCGCTTCGCACGGCGTCCCCGCGTGCGCTCCGCTGCCCACCGTTTCGGGCGAGGTGATCGCCGAAGTGGGCGGTAGCGGCTATTGCCTGTTCCCCTGGTCGGACGGGGAGCACGTGCGCGGAATCGACCTCTCCTTGTCGCAGGTGTCCGAACTCGGCGCACACCTCGCACGACTTCATGTGGCGCTGGGCCACACCGCAAAAGACCTAGGACTGCCCGCCGTGCCGGCATCGGTCACCGTTGAGGTGACGGAGCCTGGGCGAGCCGTACAGAAGGCTGATCGGCTTGTCGGAGCGATATCGGCCCTGGGCGTGGACGACGCCTTCGACGTGGCTGCGTCCATTGCCGTCGAAGAGCGCAAGATCCTCCTCGGCAAGCACGCCCACCTGCGCCCCGAGAGTGACATCCTTGCGGGACGGCACGGCTGGACGCACGGTGACTTCCAGTACCGGAACCTCCTCTGGGCGGACGGTGAGCTGGCCGCGATCCTGGACTGGGACCGGCTCGGCATTCGCCCGTACGCGGAGGAAGTCGTGCGTACGGCGCAGGTGCAGTTCGGCGTGGAGGGCGTCTTCGACTTGGAGCGGGTGTCGGCCTTCGTGTCCGGCTACCGGCCGGTGATTCCACTGGAGCCGGCCGCGCTGATCGACGCGGCTCGGCGACTGTGGTGGAAGCGGATGACGGACTTCTGGCAGCTCGAATTTCACTTCGATCGGGACGACCACTCCTGTGACGACCTGTTCCTCGCCGACGAGGCGCTCCTCCACTGGTGGACGGAGCGGCTCGACGTGGTGGAGCGGGCGTTCGCCGGGACTGCCTAGACAGGGACACCGAGTTCCCGGAGGTCGGGAAGGCACGGTCGCGTGAACCAGGCCGCCCGGCGCAGGGCCCTCATCCCGAGCGCCTCGCAGTCAGCGTTTCGGATCGCCCGTACCCATGTCTCAGGACCGGCGGCGCCGGGCAGCACGATCCCGGCGTCGCCGATCGCCTCGGGGATTCCGCCCCGGTCGGTTCCGATGCTCGGGACGCCGTGCAGCGCGGCCTCGATGATCACGCGGGGGAAGGCGTCCTCCACGACGGACGGGACCAGTAGCAGGCGGTGTTTCCGGTACAGGGTCCCCATGTCGTACACGCGGGGCACGTACGTCACGTTCGGGTGGGCGGCGAAGTCGGCGGTCGTGTCCCACCAGCCCTCTATCAGGGTGAAGTGCTGTTCCGGCATGAGCCGGATGAGTCGATGCAGTAGCTCCGAGCCCTTGGCCGGGACGGGGTTGATCATCAGTACGGACGCGGAGCGGATCTCGTCCATGCTCGGCCGAGGCGGAGCGAACGGCGGGTACATCACGGCAAGGCGGGTTCCAGCGGTGTGAGGTGCACGTGTCCGGACGAACTCCGACACGGCGAGACCGTAGTGGGGTCGGCCGGCGAGGACGCCCAGGCCCGTGGCGGAGACGGAGTGCAGCAGGCCGGCGACGAGCGCGGTCGGCCTGGTCTGCGCGGCGAGCTGCGCCGAGCCTTCCTGCGAGGTGAACACGACGTCGGGGCGGAGCGCGTCCAACAGGCTTCTGAGCGCGTGCTCCACGTTGTTCTGCGTCGACGCGGCGCACTCGACACCGTTCCACCGGTAGCGCAGGGCGTCCGCATCCTCGTAGTACGGGACGCGATGCAGGTCCAGATGGGCGCGCATCCCGGAGAGCTGGGTGGCCCCGCTCCAGGGGGCTTCGTGCGAGCCGAGGTAGGCGACGTGCCAGCCCGAGGCGGCGAGTTCTTCGGCGAGGAGCTGCTGTGTGACCTCGGCGCCGCCGACGCAGCCCACGAACTCTTCACCCCGACGCACTTCGGCCGCCTCGCCGGCTCCTGCTACCTGTCGCTCGGGAGGTTCGACAAGGCGGAGCAGTTCTTACAGGACACCGCGTCACGGATGCAGGGCCGTCACAAGTCGCGGGCGATCGTCCTGGGCAACCTCGCCCTCACCGCTATCCGCCGAGGCGACCTCGACGCCGGGCTCGCCGTCTTCGACGATGCCGTCGACGAACTGCAAGGGACGCGCGGAGGTGGTGGAATGAACATCGTCTTCCGCGCCGCACGCGAACTGCGCCCCTGGCGAGCCGAGAACGCGGTACAGGAGGCGCAGGATCGCCTGTTGGCACTGATGGAGGCGGCATGAGCGAAGACCGGACGTTCACGGACGTGGACCGAGCGAAGCAGCGAGTACGCGAGCGCGTATGGGACGTCCTTGACGCCAACAACGCCGTCCACGACGCCACCGCGCACGGCCGGATCCCGAACTTCGTCGGATCACAGGAGGCAGCCTCCAGGCTCGGGGCGCTCCCCGCCTGGCAGCACGCCGGAGTGATCAAGTCCGTGCCCGACAAGGCACAGATCCCCGTGCGCGCTCTTGCGCTGGCCGAGGGCAAGACCGTCTTCATGGCCGTGCCCAAGCTCGCTGACCCGCGCCCCTTCTACCTGCTCGATCCCGCAGCCCTCACCATCCCGCCAGCCGAAGCCGCCTCCAGCCGAGTCGCCGCCGACATCGCCCCCAAAGTGGGCGTGGACGCCCTCCAGCCCGTGGACATGGTCGTGCTGGGCAGCGTCGCCGTGAACCGAGCCGGGGTGCGCATCGGCAAGGGCGCCGGATACTCCGACCTGGAGTTCGCACTCCTCAGCGAGGCCGGGCTCATCGGCGACCACACCGTCGTCGTCACCACCGTGCACGGGCTGCAAGTCCTCGACGAGGATCTGCCCGCAACCACACACGACGTGGGTGTCGACGTGATCGTGACCCCACAGGAGACCATCACTTGCCCCTCACCGCACCGGCCGTCCGGGCTGGTGTGGGAACACCTGGACGCACGGAAGATCGCTTCCATTCCTGTGCTCGCGGCACGCGCTCCTGCGCGCTGACCTTAGATCTGCTCACAGGTCCGGGGGAGTTCAGCGACGTGCCACTGCGGCGCCCTGCGAGCGTGGCATGTCAGGTGAGGTGATTGGCGAGTTCGCGTTCGAGGGCGGCCTTCGGCTTGGCCCCTAAGATGGTCTGGACGACCTCGCCGCCTTTGTAGTGGTTCATGGTCGGGTCGGGATGCAGATGACGCCGTACTGAATGGCGATGGCGGGGTGCTCATCGATGTGGATGGGCGCTGCTGGCCCGATAGCGGTACGCCGCGCTATGCGTGATCAGGGCGAACGCTCTCTGACGCCACCAGGCACGAGCTTGTCACAACTCGCCTATTGAGCGGAGGCCGTGCCGAGCGCAACTCCCTGATGAGCTGGGAGGCGAGCACGCAGCACAGACGGTCGTCCCCCGCGCGACGTGTTCGGCTTCGCGCGTCAGCAGCGGCCAGCACTCGGCTGCCTATGGTCCGCCGGGCGCCCAGTGCCCTCCGCTGGGGTCAGTCAGCACGCGTCGCACGGACAACGGGTTCGCCGACGTGCTCGGACCAGACGCGTTTCCCCCAGGGGAGCAGATCCGTTCCCCATCTGTCTGACACGGCTTCGATCAGGTGCATTCCACGGCCAGTCGAGGCGTTCTCCGAGGGCGTCACAAGGTACGGAGGCTTCTTCGATCGATCCGAAACGGCGATGCGCACGCGGTTTGGGCCCACGCGGGTCACCCGCACCACCATTCGCCGGCCCGAGCCGTGACGAACAGCGTTCGCTGCCAACTCCGACACTGCCAGCGTCGCGTCCTCAGCTATGCCAGCCAGGCTCCAGGCGTCCAGGGCCGAGCGAACGAGTCGGCGCGCATGGGGGACTGACCTGGCCACGCGGGGGAGTTGCGAGGAGTATCCGGGATAGCCGACAGCAGCAACTTGGGTCACGATCGGGGTCACAGCGCTTCCTCCGAGGTTTGGAGCACTTGGCCCCTGCCGGGGGCGCACACAAGGCCAAGCGCTCTCCTCCAAGCCGTCGCGTTGCGCGGGGGAGCGCAGGAGCACATGCCTTGCGACGGCTGCGGCGTCACCACGGAGCTGAAACAGAATCCGTGTGAATCCCGCGATTTGAATCTACGAGCTCGCCGGATGCGTGAGGACTGACCGAGGGTACGTATTCGGTAGCTGACTGCATCAGGAGCGGTATGGCAGCTCAAGGACGACGCGGGACAGGCGGCACGATCGCCGGATTCGTTCTGCGCCTGACCCGCGAAACCATCCCTGCCACGCAGTCCGGCTTCGCCGAGAAGTTGGGCGTTGACCTGGCGACTGTTCAAGGCTGGGAGTCCGGCCGACGCCCCCTGGCGCACATGAAGGCGGGCGCGCTCCTCAACCTCCGTCGTCAACTTCCGCTGCTGGGCGCGGACCCTGGCGTGCTGGCTTTCCTCGACGCTGCGATGGACGCTGACCGGATCATCGCGGCAGCCCTGCATCCACCCGAGGCGGGGCATCCGCACCCGCTTGCGGAGTGGGTGCACACCCGCGATACGGCTCACATGATCGCTTGGGCCCTCAACGGCACAACGCCACCCGCTCTCGCCCACCGAGTCAGGACGCCGAGGCGGAGCACGACTCCCTTGGCGCCGCTGCTGCCCGCCCAGGTGCGCAAGGACTTCTTCGATCACCTGAGGGCATCTGCCGAATCCGCCGACCGTACGAGCGATCAGGGCGTGTTACTCCACCGGCAGGCCCTGTACCTCAGCTCCTACGACCGAAGCCCCGACGCCACTCGTTGGACGGCACAGGCCCTGCACTCACGGCGAGACGTGCTCGCCGCACACGGATGGACGCCTCGTTGGGCCGGGGCGCGTTCCACAGCCGCAGCCTTGGCCCGACTCGGTGACCCGGAGCCACTGCTCACGTTCATCGACCGGTCCATGGCCGAGGACGACGACGCCGAAGCAGCCAATTTGAACTACTGGGCCTATTGGCTGGGAGCGTTGCCGCAGGCCCAGGCCAGCGACCACTTCATGGTCGACAAGACTCTCTCAGCGTTCGAACCCGTGGCGCTCTTCCGGCGCCTCGTGCAGGGCATCCATCAGGCCCCGGGCTACGTCGATCTGTACGTCCACAGCCTGTGGGCGCTTCTTGCCGTCTGCGGATGGCTCCCGCTCGCTGTCCCGGATGCGGCTCGGTCTCTCGGTCAGGAGGTCGATCAGCTCCTCAGCAGTGATCGAATCTCGGCTCGCGCCCAGCGCGAACTAAGCACTATGCATTACGTTTTACGCCAGAATTGCAAGGCATAGGACCGGAGGCACCACATGGCGGACGAGACGGCAAAGGGCACCGCAGGCTTCCTGATGGAGATGGGGATGCTGAAGAGGGCCAAGCGCTCCGGGTGGTGGATCGCCGGGATCAAGGACCCCGAGACGATCGCCGAGCACAGTTTCCGCGCGGCCCTGATCGCCTCGGTGCTCGCCATGATGGAAGGCGCCGACCCCGCCAAGGCCGCCCTTCTCGGGCTGTGGCACGACACCCAGGAGACGCGGGTCAGCGACATCCCGCACATCGGCAGGCGGTACCTGGACGCGGCGTCGAACGAGAAGGTCACCGCCGATCAGGTGTCGGCAGCGCACCCCGCCGTGAGGTCCGGCGCACAGAAGATCGTCGAGGAGTACGAGCAGGGCGACTCCCTTGAGGTGATCTGCGCGCACGACGCCGACAAGCTGGAGTGCCTGATCCAGGCCGTCGAGTACCGGGAGCAGGGCTGCGCGAACGTCCAGGGCTGGATCGACAGCAGCGTCTCGAAGCTCAAGACGGCCTCCGCACAGGAACTGGCGGAGGCGGCGCTGACGATGACCTCGGTGGAGTGGCAGAAGGTCTACCTGCCGTAAAAAGTACGGGGACACGACGTCGCGACGATCACGCATGGGTTCGGTGGGCGCGCCGGCCTCGGTGCCGAGTTCAGCGTGCGGTGGCACACCCCATGCGTGTGTGCGGTGGCGCACCCTGTGATCCGGGTTTCTCCGTCGAGGACGGCGCCGCCCAGCAGCGGCCCAGCGCCCCCCCACCCCCGCTGGACCCCTTCCCCCCTCGCGAGGGAGACTGCCTCGGTGGCTCTTCCGTATGTCCTGCTGTCCGCCGCCGTCTCTCTCGACGGTTATCTGGATGACACCGGTCCCGACCGTCTGCTGCTGTCCGGTCCCGCTGACTTCGACCGGGTCGACGCGGTGCGGGCGTCGGTCGACGCGATTCTGATCGGCGCCGGCACACTGCGCGCCGACAACCCCCGGCTCCTGGTGAACTCGCCGCGGCGGCGCGCCGACCGGGTCGCCGCGGGGCGGCCGGAGTACCCGTTGAAGGTGACGGTCAGCGCCTCCGGCGCGCTGGACCCCGAGGCGCGCTTCTGGCACACCGGCGGCGAGAAGGCCGTCTACACCACCGACGCGGGCGCCGAGCGGCTGCGCGGGACCGCCGTCGCGGACGCCGCCGCCGTCGTCTCCCTGGGCGCCGTACTCGACTGGCGCCGCCTGCTGGAGCACCTGCACGACGAGCGCGGGGTGCGCCGGCTCATGGTCGAGGGCGGCGGGACGGTGCACACCCAACTGCTCCAGCGCCAGCTCGCCGACGAGGTGCAGCTCGTCCTGGCCCCGCTGTTCGTGGGGGACCCGCGGGCGCCTCGGCTGTTCGGGCCGGGCGCGTACCAAGGGGGCCGGCTGCGGCTGGTGGAGAGCCGGTCCGTCGGGGACGTCGTCCTCATGCGCTACGAGCCGACCGCCCCCGGCGCCGCGGGCGCGGCCGTTCCCGCGGACCGGCACTGGCTGCGGATCGCGTGCGAGCTGGCGGCGCGGTGCCCGCCGTCGCGGACCGCCTTCAGCGTGGGCGCCGTGGTGGTCGCCGCCGACGGGACCGAGCTGGCGCGCGGACACTCGCGCGAGGGCGGCGACCCGGTCGTGCACGCGGAAGAGGCCGCGCTGGCCAGGATCGATCCCGCGGATCCGCGGCTGGCCGGCGCCACGGTCTACAGCAGCCTGGAGCCGTGCGCCCGCCGCGCTTCGCGGCCCCGCCCGTGCGCCCGGCTGATCCTCGACGCGGGAGTGCGGCGCGTGGTCACGGCCTGGCGGGAGCCGGACACGTTCGTGGAGGGCGCCGACGGGAGCGCCGTGCTGGCGGGCGGCGGTGCGGAGGTCGTCGTCCTGCCGGAGTTCGAGGAGGCCGCCCGGGAGCCCAACCGGCACCTGGGCGCTCCGTGAGCGCGGCCGGACATGCGGTCGGCGAGCGGGTCCGCGGGCAGGTCCGCGGGCAACGCGTTCGCGAGCAGGCCCGTGGATGAGGTATGTTTACTTCATCGACGCGGGGTGGAGCAGCTCGGTAGCTCGCTGGGCTCATAACCCAGAGGTCGCAGGTTCAAATCCTGTCCCCGCTACTGAAGGCTCAGGGCCGCTTTCGATCTACGGATCGGGAGCGGCCCTGAGTGTTTTCCCGGCGGGAGTGCGTCCGCTGGGGTGCGTTCGCTGAGGTGCGCGGTCTCCGACGTCCAGCGTCCCTCGCGCCCCGTTCACAGTGGGCGACTGACTGATCTCGGCTTCTGGCGGCTTCAACCGCCTCCCCTGCGCTCCGGTGACTCCCGCGGCGCCTGAAGCACCGTCAGAACGCGCGAGTTCCGGCGCCCGGCCCCCGCCTCCCTGCGCACCGGCCCCCGCCTCCCTCACCGCCCCGCGGTCAACTCGCCCGGTTTTGGCCGTGCATGAACCCTGCGGGTCGGCCAAAAAGGCTGAATGATCAAGCCGTACGGCTTGGAATCTCTGGCGCGGGTCTATTAACGTTCGATAACGCAGCGCGGTCGTCACAGCCGTCACAAGAGGCGGCTCCGTGCGCACGCGCCGAATCCCGTGAGGGAACCGGGGAACCACCACCTTGGGGTGAATCGGGCGTACTCCACCGTCGTCGCACGGCGGGTTTACGCGCGTAGGAGACCTTCCCGTTCCGAACCCGTCAGCTAACCCGGTAGGCGACGGAAGGAAAGGAGCACGCCCGCGTGGCGTCCAACCGGCCTGCCTCTGCTGCCCCGTTCGTGCCGACCCAGCGCTCCGAGACCTTCGGCCACGACGGCGGGCGCCCCGACGAGGGGCCCTGGGAGGAGTGGAACCCCACCGAGGACTCGCTCCGTCCGGTGCGCGGCCGGCACCGTGTCGCCAAGCAGCGCGGCGGCGGACTCGCCCGCAGCTCCACCGTGCTCGGCGTGGGCGTCATGGCCGCCGTCGGCGCGGGCGGGATGGCCAGCGCCCATACCGGGAAGCCGCCGGTCTCCATCTCGCTGCCCGACCTGCCCTCCGTGGAGTCCCTGCTCGACGGCGCCGGTCACGACGGCGCGCAGGATGCGCGGGGCTCGGCGACCGCGCTCAGCGACCTCGCCGGGCGCCCCGCGACGACGACCGCGGTCTCCGCCGCGAGCACGCGCACCGGCGCCGACGCAGGGGAGACGCTGCGCAACCGCATCATGGCCCAGGCCGAGCAGCAGCAGAGCCAGGTCACGGCCAAGGCGCAGGCGACGGCGGAGGACGCGGCCGCCCGGCGGGCCGACGCGGCCGTCGCCACGGCGCGGAAGCAAGCCGAGGCCAAGGCCGTCGCCGCGAAGAAGCAGGCGGACGAGGCGGTTCAGAGGAAGGCCGAAGAGGTCAGACGCGCGGAGCTGGCCGCGCAGTACACGCTGCCGACCTCCTCGTACACCATCACCTCCACCTTCGGCGAGGCCGGCTCCATGTGGTCCTCGGGCCACCACACCGGCCTCGACTTCGCCGCGCCCACCGGCACCCTGATCAAGGCGATCCACAGCGGCACGATCACCGAGGCCGGATGGGCCGGCGCCTACGGCTACCGGACGATCCTCACCCTCGACGACGGCACCGAGCTGTGGTTCTGCCACCAGTCGTCGATCAACGTGACGGTCGGGCAGAAGGTGAGCACCGGCGAGATCATCGGCCGCGTCGGCGCCACCGGCAACGTCACCGGGCCGCACGTGCACCTGGAGGTGCATCCGAACGGCCAGGCCGCCGCCATCGACCCGATGCCCTGGCTGCGCGACAGGGGCCTCAACCCCTGAGCCACACCGTTTGCCCGGTTTTTGCGGCAATGCGGCGCGCGCCGAGGAATGGCAGGCAGCGGGCGATCGTTGACTGCATACATGACTTCTCTTCGCACACTTGGCTCGTCCGATCTTGAGGTCTTCCCGCTGGCGCTGGGCGGCAACGTCTTCGGCTGGACCGCCGACCAGGAGCAGTCCTTCGCCGTCCTGGACGCCTACGCCGCCGCCGGGGGCAACTTCGTCGACACCGCCGACGTCTACTCGGCGTGGGTCGAGGGCAACCGGGGCGGCGAGTCCGAGACGATCATCGGCGACTGGCTCAAGGAGCGCGGCAACCGCTCCGACGTCGTCATCGCCACCAAGCTCGGCCAGCACCCCGACCACCAGGGGCTGACCGCCCCCGTCATCAGGGCCGCGGCCGACGCCTCCCTGAAGCGCCTGGGCACCGACTACATCGACCTGCTCTACACCCACTACGACCGGCCGGAGGTCCCCGTCGCGGAGATCATCGGCACGCTCGACGAGCTGGTGAAGGCGGGCAAGGTGCGGCACATCGCCGCCTCCAACATATCCGCCGGGCGCCTGCGGGAGTCGCTGGAGTTCTCCGAGCGGGAGGGCCTGGCCCGGTACGCGGCGCTCCAGCCGCAGTACAACCTCGTCTCGCGCGACACCTACGAGGGCGAGCTGCGCGACCTCGCCGAGAGCGCCGGCCTGGCCGCCCTCCCCTACTACGCGCTGGCCTCCGGCTTCCTGACCGGCAAGTACCGGCCCGGCACGACGGTCGACAGCGCACGGGCCGAGGGCGCCGCCAAGCACCTGGCGACCGAGCGCGGCCAGAAGGTCCTGGCCGCCCTCGACGAAGTCGCACAGGCGCACAGCGCCGAGGTCGCCACGGTGGCCCTCGCCTGGCTGGCCGCCCAGCCGACGGTGGCCGCTCCGATCGCCTCGGCGCGGACCGTGGAGCAGCTTCCGGCCCTGCTCGCGGTGGCCGATCTGCGCCTGACGCAGGAGGAACTGGACCAGCTCACCCAGGCATCGGCCTGAGCAGCCGCCCCACCCGCACCGGGCGCCCCACCCGCACCGGGCGTCCCACCCGCACCGGGCGTCCCACCCGCACCGGGCGTTGTGCCGGCCTCCGCTACGGCGCCCGGTACGGGTCCTGCGGGACGTAGGGGGCGGGGGAGGGGACGGCCGGGGCGTGCTGGCGCGGCACGTACGGCCCCGGCGCCGCCGCAGGTCCGGGCGACGTCCCTGGCCGCCCGGACCAGCCCGGATACGGCTGCGCGTAGAGGTACGGGTACGGGTACGAATACGGCCCTGGTACGCCGTACTGCGGCTGCCCGTACATGCCGTGGGCTCCCCACGCCCCGTGCCCGTGCGGGCCTCCCCAGGCCCCGTGCCCGCCTTGGCCTCCCCACGCCCCCGGCGCCCCGTATCCGGCCCACGGCGACGCGGCGAACCGCACCGGCGGGGCGGTCATCCGGGCCGCGTGTTCGAGGGCGGGCCGCGCCACCGCCCGGCGCCGCCACAGCTCGTGCAGCAGATCTCGTTCCCGCGCGGCCATGTCGGATCCGGCCCGGCCGAGGCGTCCGCGGCGCCGCAGGAAGGCCAGCGAGGTGGCGTACGCCTCGTACTGGGCGACGGTCCGCGCGGCCGGTTTGCCCAGGTGGTGGGCCGCGTACGCGCGGGCGAGCCGCCGGGCCCGCAGGGAGCCCAGGGCGAACGGCTCGGCGGGCGCCAGCCATCCGGCGGCGGCGTAGCCGGGCAGCTCCTCGCGCACGGTCCGCAGCTCGCGCTGCCGGGTCCAGACCACCAGCCAGGTCAGCAGGCCGAACGCGGGCAGCATGACGACCCCGTACACCGCGAAGAAGCCCCACTCGCCGAAGGCCGAGGAGCCGTTCCAGAAGGCGTGCATGCCCATCGCGAGCAGCAGCCCGGCCGCCGGTGCCAGGACGCGGCGCAGGCGCTGGCGCTCCCCGGCCAGGGCGGCGAGGCCGAAGCCGATGCCCGTGCAGACGGTGAACAGCGGGTGCGCGAACGGCGACATCACCACCCGCACGAAGAAGGTGGCCGCGGTGACCGAGGCGACGCCCCGGTCGCCGGTGAGCTGGTCGGCGCCGAAGGCGGTGCCGAGGTAGAGGATGTTCTCGGTGAACGCGAACCCGGTCGCGGTCACCCCGGCGACGACCGCCCCGTCGACGACGCCGGTGACGTCGCGTCGGCGGAAGAGGAAGATCAGCAGGACGGCGGCGGCCTTCGCGGACTCCTCCACCACCGGCGCTATCACGGTCGCGCCGAGGGCGTGCGCGTCCCCCGGATCAGCGGTCGCCGCCGCGATCCACTTCGTCGCGAAGCTGTTGGCGACGAGCGCGATGAGCGCGGCGGCGCAGGCGCCCCAGGCGAAGGCGAACACCATGTTCCGCCAGGGGCCGGGGTGGACCCGGTCCAGCCAGCGGAAGGCGGCCGTCAGCAGCGGGACGGGCAGCACGGCCAGCCCGAGGCCCACCAGCAGTCCCTCGGCGCCGGTCTGCCGAAGCACCAGGGCGAGGATGACCAGCCCGGACAGCGCGAGCAGGGCGGCGAGGGCGCCGTAGCGCACCCTGCGCCGCTGCCACCAGTGCGGACGCCCCGGCCCACCGCCTGCGAGGACGGGAGCGGGGGGCTGCGTCGGGTACGGGGGAGGGGATGCCACGCCCCCGTACCCTAACGAGCGCGGGCGCCGCCCGCGACGGTGCCTCACCTGGGCTGCGACCCTGCCTCACCTGGGCTGCGACCCTGCCTCACCTGGGCTGCCGCAGGGCCTCACCTGGGGTCCGGCTCGTGACGGGCCCCTCTTGAGCGGGCGAGCGGACGGGGCCGTGCCCCGGTCCGGCGGGACGCGCGTGGGTCCGCCGGTCATCGCACTAGGGCGTGTTTCGAAAGCAGCGTCATCCGCCCGCCGGGCAGACGGGACTTTCGAAACACGCCCTAGGCGTCGCTCCGGGCGTCGTTCCCCTCGCCGTGGGGCACGCGGCGGAAGAGCAGGTCGTGCACGGCATGGCCCTTGTCCAGTCCCTGGCCCTCGAAGCGGGTCAGCGGCCGGAAGGCGGGGCGGGGCGCGTAACCGCCGTCCGCCTGGGTGTTCGCGAAGCCGGGGTGCGCGGTCAGCACGTCGAGCATCTGCTCCGCGTACGGCGCCCAGTCGGTCGCGCAGTGCACCAGCGCCCCGGGCCGCAGCCTGGCGGCCGCCAGGGTGAGGAACTCGGGCTGGATCAGCCGCCGCTTGTGGTGCCGCTTCTTCGGCCAGGGGTCGGGGAAGTAGACGCGCAGCCCGTCGAGCGAGTCGGGGGCGAGCATCTCGCGCAGCAGGATGATCGCGTCGCCGTTGCCGACCCGGACGTTGGCGAGCCCTTCCCGGTCGGCGAGGCTCAGCAGATTGCCCTGGCCGGGGGTGTGCACGTCGACCGCGAGGACGTTGACGTCCGGGTCGGCGGCGGCCATCCGCGCGGTGGCCTCGCCCATCCCGAAGCCGATCTCCAGCACGACGGGGCGGCCGTTGCCGAACAGCTCGGCGAGGTCGAGGACCCGCTGCCCGTCCACGTCCAGGCCCCACGCGGGCCACAGCCGCTGGAGCGCGTCCGCCTGGCCCGCGGTGACCCGGCTGCGCCGCGGCTGAAAGCTCCGGATCCGCCGCTCGAAGTGCGATCCGGCGGGATCGGCCTGCGGGCCGCCGGGGAACCTCGGCTCCCCCTTAGCCCGCGTGGGCCGGACGGACGCGGACGCGGCGGCGGGCAGGTGCGGGGAACCGGGGGCGGCGGGGACGTTCAACGAGTCAGACACAGTGGGATCGATTTTACGGGGCGGACGGCGCCGGTTTCGCGGCGCGGGCGGCGCCGGGTTCACGGTGCGGGCGGCACCGGTCTCACGGTGGGGGCGCCGCCGGCTTTACGGAGCGGCTGGCTCCGGGTTCACGGTGGGGGCGGCACCGGCTTTACGGGGTGGGCGGCGCCGGCTTTACGGGGCGGACTGCGCCGGTCTCACGGTGGGGGGCGCCGTCGGCTTTACGGAGCGGCTGGCTCCGGTTCCACGGTGGGGGCGGCACCGGCTTTACGGGGTGGGCGGCGCCGGGTGGTCCCGGGTTCACGGTGCGGGAGGCGCCGGTTCCACGGCGCGGGCGGTGCTGGTCTCACGGCGCGGGCGGCGCCGCGCGGTCCCGGAAGGAAGCGGCCGACCCGCTTCACTCCGCTCTTCGCAGCGCCTCCAGGGCTCGCCGGGCCACCTCCCGGCCGATCGGCAGGGAGGCCGTCGCGGCCGGGGACGGCGCGTTCAGCACGTGCACCGCCCGCGCTCCCTCCTGGATCAGGAAGTCGTCTGCCAGCGACCCGTCCCGCAGCACGGCCTGCGCCCGCACTCCCGCGGGGGCAGGCGCCAGGTCCGCCTCCTCCACGCCCGGCAGCAGCCTGCGCACCGCCTCGGTGAACGCCGCCTTGGACACCGACCGCCGCAGCTCCCCCGCCCCGTACCGCCAGTGCCGCCGCGCCATCCGCCAGGCGCCCGGCCAGCTCAGCGTCCCCGCCAGCTCCCGGGGCCGGACGACCGACCACCCGTATCCCTCGCGGGCCAGGGCGGGCACCGCGTTGGGGCCGACGTGCACCCCGCCGTCGATCCCGCGCGTGAGGTGCACGCCGAGGAACGGGAACGCCGGGTCCGGCACCGGATACACCAGCGCGCGCACCAGCTCGGGGCGGGTCAGCTCGTAGTACTCACCGCGGAACGGCACGATCCGCGCTTCCGGCTCGTCCCCGGTCAGCCGGGCCACCTCGTCGCACCGCAGCCCGGCGCAGTTGACCAGCACGCGCGCCCGGACCACGTCCCCGCGGGCGGTGCGCACGGCGACGCCGAGAGCGGGCCGCCGGTCCACCTGGACGACCCGCGCCCCGTAGCGGATCTCCGCCCCGGACGCGTCCGCCAGCACCCGCGCCACCGCCGCGTAGTCGCAGATCCCGGTCGTGCCCACGTGGATGGCGGCCAGTCCGCGCACCTCCGGCTCGTACCGCGCGATCTGGGCCGAGCCCAGCTCGCGCACCGGGATGCCGTTCTCCCGGCCGCGCTGGACCAGGGCGTGCAGTCGGGGCAGCTCTCGGCGCTCGGTGGCGACGATCAGCTTGCCGGTGACGGCGTGCGCGACGCCGTACTCCGCGCAGAACTTGACCATCTCCGCGGCGCCCCGGACCGCGTAGCGCGCCTTCAGCGAGCCCGGCCGGTAGTAGATCCCGCTGTGGATCACCCCGCTGTTGCGCCCTGTCTGGTGCCGGGCCGGGCCGGGTTCCTTCTCCAGCACGGTCACACGGGTGCCCGGCGCGGCGCGCGTGATCGCGTACGCCGTCGCAAGACCGACGATCCCGCCTCCGATCACCAGCACGTCGCAGTCGTGAGCGATGTCCGGCCGCACCTGCTCCACCTCCCGGCTTCGATAGTGCACTGCGCCACTGACAACGCGTTCAAACCGGCTTCCCGGCGCGCCCTCGCCCGGGGCGGATCACCGGCGTCCGGCGGGGCGGCGCCGGGGCGACGAGGAGGGGCGCCGGGTGTCCACGAGGGGCGCGGGTTCGCCGGTCGGGCGCCCCGCGACGGCGACCAGATGCCTGGAACGGGCGGCCGCCCGAACCAGATGCCTGAAACGGGCGGCCGCCCGGCCGGCTCAGGCCGTCGTCATCAGCAGCGGGCGGGCCCGCTCGCGCAGCTCCGCCACGCGGGGCTCGTCGCCGTAGGGCTCCAGGCGGTGCAGGAGGTCCTTCACGTACTCCGTGGTGCGCGCCGAGGAGATGCGTCCGGCGACCTCCACGGCCCGTACGCCCTGCTCGCAGGCCGCGTCCAGGTTGCCCGACTCCAGTTCGGCGACCGCCGAGACGATCAGCCGCAGTCCGTGCGAGCGGACGAACTCCTCCGTCGGCCTGGACAGCGCCTGCTCGGTGAAGCGGCGGACCTGGCGCGGCGCCTTCAGGTCGCGGTAGCACTCGGCGGCGTCGGCGGCGAACCGGTCGTAGCCGTAGAAGCCGAGCCAGGTCGGGTCGTTGTCGCCGTCGCGGGACCGCTCCAGCCAGCCCTCGGCCGCCTTCAGGGCGCCGCCGGCCGCCGGGGCGTCTCCCGCGCGCGCGTGGGCGCGTGCTTCGACGAGGCGGAAGAAGCTCATGGTGCGGGCGGTGGCCAGGCCCCGGTTGCGCTCCAGGGCGGCCTGCGCGAGGTCGACGCCCTCGTCGCCGAAGCCCCGGTAGGTCGCCTGGAGCGACATCGACGCCAACACGTATCCGCCCAGCGGCACGTCGGCCGCCGCGCGGGCCAGCCGCAGGGCCTGGATGTAGTACCGCTGCGCGGCCTCCTGTTGGCCGGTGTCGAAGGCCATCCAGCCCGCCAGCCGGGTCAGTTCGGCCGATGCGCCGAACAGCGCCCGGCCGACCTCGTCGGAGTAGGAGCCGAGCAGCAGCGGCGCCGCCTCCACCCGCAGGCACTCCGGCACCATCGACGAACGCCAGTCGCCGCCCCCGTACTTGGAGTCCCAGCGTCTGGCGTCCTCGGCGGCCTCGCGCAGTTTGCGCACGTCGCTGTGGCCGACTTTGGCGGGTCCGCCCGAGTCCTCCGCCGCCGTCGCCTCGCGCGCCACCGAGCTGTCGGCCGGGGTTATCAGCCACCGGGAGGCGGGCGTGGCGTACGCGGTCACCGCGAACGACCCGGCGAGCGACTGCCAGATGCCGCCGGAGCCGGCGCGGCGGCCGGCCAGGTCGAGCCGGTACAGCTCCGTCGCCGACCGCACCGCCTGGTCGACGTCCCGGGGGAAGGCGAGGCCCACTTCGGGCGCCGGGTCGGCGTCCGCGAGGCCGATCTCGTGCAGCGGCACCGGGCGGCCGAGCTTCTGGCCGATGGCGGCGGCTATGAGGTGCGGCGCGGCGCCCTGCGGCACCATCCCCTTCGACACCCAGCGCGCCACCGAGGTCTTGTCGTAGCGAAGAGTCAACCCTCGTTGGGCGCCGAGGTCGTTGACGCGTCGCGCGAGTCCCGCGTTGCTGATTCCCGCGAGGGCGAGAACGGCGCCGAGCTTTTCGTTCGGCCCGCGTTGCTCCCTGGACATGCGCCACCCCTCGACACAGACGGCTGCCGCGCTGGCATAGCCACGCGGCATTCGTAAACACAGCGTAGTTCGCCGCATCCCAAGCGTTAAGGGGCATTCTTCCGGATGGCGGGATTGTGGCCCGCGTCCGCACGGGCGTCCTGCACGCAGTGTCGCGGTGTGCTCCCGGTGTGTGGCCGTGCGCCCGTCCGTGCGCTCTACTCCGGCCACCCCGGGAGCGGTTCCATGGTCCTGCGTGGGTCGGCCCGCTGTACTGGATCCAGTGGGCTGGGGGACGCCGCCGCCTTCATCCCCGCGGGCGGTGGAACGGTCCGGGAGGCGAGCCCCGCCTCCCGGACCGCGTAACGTCCGTACGCCGCGCGGAGCGTGCACGGAGCGTGCGCGCGGCCGCTCCCTCCTCGTCGATTTGGCCGAATACCGCCCCCGGGTCCCGTCTCCGATTTCCGCTCCCACCACGGCAGTTGACGGCGTGCGGGGTCTCTCGGGGAGCGCATCAGGGGGCGCATTCAGGTCGCAGCTCCCTTGTCCGGTACGGGCGTTCGCCATCTTCGCTCAGGCGCGCGGGGGCGCGCAGAGCGGACCGAAGGCGGCTCCGCCTGCCCTCCTGCACGCGTCCTTCATGGCAGCATGGTGACCCGGTTCATACGGTGCACTGGTTGTCCACATCCGTGGAGGCGTCGATGCGGTGGTTGGTGGGGTGGAGCAGCACCGCCGCGGGCGCCGGTCGCATCGGCACGGCCGGGGCCACCGGATACGACGGCGAGACCGTGCAGCCGGTGGGCTCCCAGCTCCTGTGGGGCGATCCCGACCCGCTGTGGGCGGTCGGCGACTGGCGCCCGGACGAGATCCGCACGGCGCGGGTCGACGCGCAGACGCGGATCGCCGTGCTCGGCATCTGCGGCGCCTCGGACGAACAGCTCCGGGTCGGCCTGTTCGCCGCGCGCGGAGGCGCGCTGCGGCATCTGACCGCCTGGCCGGGCAGCTACACGGCGGTCGTCCAGGTGGGCCGTCGCATCACCGTCTGCGGCGACCTCGCGGGCGGCCGCCCGGTCTTCCACACCCCCTGGGCCGGCGGGACGGCGTACGCGACCGCCGCGCTGCCGCTGGCCGACCTCGTCGAGGCCAACCTCGACTTCGGGCACCTCGCCGCGCTGCTCGCCGCGCCCGACGTGCCCGCCGCCCTGCACGACTCCACCCCGTACGAGGGCGTCCGGCGCATTCCGCCGGGGCACGCGCTGATCCTGCGCGCGGGCGCCCGCGAGGTCGCCGGCTACGAGCCGGTCGCCTCGCTGGCCGTGGCCGCGCCGCCCGCCGACCCCGACAGCGCGGTCGACGCGGTGCGCGACGCGCTGGTCGAGGCCGTCCGCGTACGGCTGTCCGCGCCCCGGCACGTCCCGGACGTCGACCCCGGCCCGGTCCCCGGCATGGGGCCCGCCGAGCGGCGCGCGGCTCGCGGGATGCCGATGCCGGGAGTAGGGGCGGACCTGTCCGGCGGACCGGCCTCGGGAACCCTCGCGCTGCTGGCCGCGGGCCTGCCGGGCAACCCCGGCACGCTGCTGGGCCACGGCACGGGGGCGGGCGAGCGGCTGCTCGCGGTCACCTTCAACGACCTCGCCGTCGGCGGCCGCGAGGCCGAGCTGGAGCGGGCCGGGGCGCTCGCGGCCAATCCGCGCCTGCACCACGTGGTGGTCGCCGGGGGCGAGGACGTGCTGCCGTTCGCCGATCTGGACGTGCCGCTGACCGACGAGCCCGCGCCGTCGCTGGTCACCGCGGCGCGGCACCGGGCCCGCCTGGCCGCGGGCAGCGCGGACCACTTCACCGGGTACGGCGCCCGCCAGGTCCTCGACGCCCATCCCGCGCGGCTGGCCGATCTGCTGATGGACCGCCAACGGCGCCACCTGGTCCGCCCGGTCGCCGCGCTCGCCAAGGCCGACGGGTCCGTGATGGTCCCCGCGCGGGTCTACGGCGCCGCCCGGAGACTGGCGCGGGCGTCCTACCGCACCGGACTGGAGACGCTCGCCGACCGCCTGCTGCAACGCCGCTTCGACGAGCCCGCGGGCGCGGTGGGCGCCTCGCTGGCCGCGCTCACCTGGGCCGGCGCCGGGCCCGCCGCGCGGTGGCTGACGGGAGAGGCGTTGGCCGAAGTATCGGTTCGCCTCCAGGGCACGACGAGCCGCTCCGCGGTCGGACCCGGCCAGCGCCCGGGGGACCACCGCGCGCGGGCCGCCCTGGCACGGCACGCCGCTGACCTGCGGGTCCTGGAGCAGGCCGCGGAGATCCGCTCCCAGCGGCTGCACGCTCCCTTCCTCGACAACCAGGTGGTCCGCGCCTGCCGCGCGCTGCCCGAGGCGCTGCGCGTGCAGCCGGGGGCGCGGGCAGCGATCCTGCGCCGGGTCCTGGAGAAGGCGGGGGTGGGCGAGCTGCCCCCGGGCTGGGGAGCGACCTCGCACGCCCCCACGGCGGTCGCCGCGCGCACGGGCCTGCGCGTGGCCGTCGACGACCTGATGGACCTGTTCGCCAACCCGCTGCTCGCGCAGGCGGGCCTGGTGGAGGCGCGCGTGGTCCGCAAGGCGCTCCGCGCGGCGGCCGAGGGCGAGCCGCTGCCCCTGGACGGCCTGGCGGACCTCGTCTCCCTGGAGATCTGGCTCGGCCGCCTGCTGGCCCGCCGGGGCACCTGCTGGACAGGCACCCCCGCCCGCGCCCGCGCGGTCCCCGCGGGGATAGCCCCTCAGAGGGGGGCGCTGGCGTCTGGGGGGTGAGGAGGGCGGGGGGAGCGCTGGGCCTAGGGCTTAGAGCCTGGGGTTCGGGGTTCGGGGCCTCTGAGCTGGGAGCCCCGCGGGGAGCCTTTGGGCTGGGAGCCCCGCGAGGGAGCCCCTAGGCAGGTAGCCCCCGGGGGCGCGAACCGTCGTGGCGGTTCGCGGCGATGCTGCGTGGCGCCCGTCGAGACCGCCCGGCTACGCGCAACTGAACTGTGACTGAGCCCAGTCCGCGAGCGTCACGCCGTCGAACGCTCGGCGCGGTGCGACGATCAGCCGCACGGTGGTGCGACCGGCGAGGTCCACGTGGACCGGGACGGCGGGGGCGTGGGCGGCGACCGGTCCGGACTGCCACAGCCGGACCCCGTCGGCCCAGACGGAGAAGCTGACCTCGCCGATTCCGGCCGTGAGGTCGTCGACGCCGACCAGCGCGTCGTAGGCGGTGCACGGCCGGTTCAGGTCGACGGTCACCGCGGACCGGCCGTGCACGGTCACTCCGGCCCGGTACCGCTGGTCGGCGACGGAGAGGCCGTACCGCTGCCACACCCAACTGCTCCCGCTCAGCCGCATCTCGGGGCTGTCGCCGTCGCCGGTGAGGTCGTAGTTCAGCGTGTTCCACGGGTAGACGGCCGGTGCGGGCGGGGGAGGGGGCGTCGGCGCTGGGGCGGGGGTCGGCGTGGGAGCGGGGGTGGGGGTCGGCGCGGGCGTCGGCGTCGGCTTGGGCGGGGTGGGCTTCGGTGCGGGGGACGGCGCCGGCGGGTGCGGGGGCTTCGGCGCGGGGTGCGTCCCGGCGGCGCGCTGGGACGGCTTCGCGCCGGGCCGCGGCTTCGGGGCCGGCGCGGGCTTCGGCGCCGGTGTCGGCGGGGCGGGCCGGGGCGGCTGCGGTGCGACGGCGGGGCCCCTGGGCGGGGCCGCTTCGTGCTGCGGTGCGGGAGCGTCGTGGCCGGTCAGGGCCAGGGCGACCGCCGCGGCGGCCACGGCGACGACACCGGCCGCGATGCCGGCCTTCACCGGTGCGCCCAGCCCCTCGGAGACCGCCGCGCCGCCCGCGCCGCCTCCGCCGGAGGCGCCGCCGCCTGTCGCCGCGGCCGCGCCCGCCGCCCCGGCCGCGCCCGCGCCGCCCGCGGCGACGCCGAGCGCCTTGGCGTACCCGGCGGCGCCGAACCAGCCGATGACGGCCACCGGCACGACCGCCGGGATGCCGCCCGCCACCTCCTCGATCTGGAGCACCGCCAGACGGCACCGGGCGCACTCCTCCAAGTGCTTGCGCAGCCCCCGTTCGGCGCGGGTGCGCAGCTTGCGGCGGGCGTAACCGCCGAGCCGGTCGGCGTAGCGCGCGCAGTCCGCATGGGCGGTCAGGGCGGAGCTGACGTGCGCCTGGAGGTACGCCTGCTTCAGGCCCTCGCGGGCGCGGCTGGCCAGGACGCGCGTGCCGTTGGCGTCCAGCCCGAACAGCGGCGCGACCTCGCTGGGCGACTCGTCCTCGACCTCGGTGTGCCACAGCACGGCCTGCCACCGCTCGGGCAGCGACCGGAACGCCCGCATGGCGAGCGACTGTTCGGCCTCGTGCATCGCGCGTACGTCGGCGCCGAGGTCCAGGCCGTCGTCGCCCGGCACGGCGGCGGAGCGGGCCGCCTGAGCGGCGAACTCCGCGAAGTCGTCGACCAGTTGCTCGCGACGCGAGGTCCTCGCCCAGTGCGCGGCCACCCGCCGGATCGTGGTGAGCAGATACGCGCGGACGGCGTGCTCGGGCCCGGCGCCCGCGCGCACCGCCTGGAGCATGCGGGCGAAGACCTCGGCCGTGAGGTCGTCGGCGGTGTCGGCGTCCCGGCAGCAGGTGCGGGCATACCGGCGCACGGCGCCCGCGTGACGCCGGTACAGCTCCTCGTACGCCGCGTCGTCGCCCCCGCGCATCCGCCCGATCAGGTCGGTGTCGGACGAGGGCGGCGCGTCCCACGGAGGCGGCGGCACCCTGTCGTCCTCCCGCCCCGCCCGCTGAGCCGGCACCCCGACCTGAGCGCCCCGGCCGCTGGGCACGGCGCCGCGCACCGGGGGCGCCTGATCGGGCGCCCCGGGAACCACACCGGCCGTGGTGGCGCCACTAGCCGCAGGCACACCGCCCGGCCCCCGAGCCTCATCAGCTACGGAAGTCCCACCAGCCGTCGAAGCTCCGCCGGCCGCCGGAACCTCACCTCCCGCCCAAGCCCCGCTGCCCGCAGACGCCCCGCCCGCCGGTCCGCCCCCCGGCTCCCCCGCGTCCGCCGGTGACTCGCTGGACGCGGGCTCGCCGGGCGCAGGCTCGCCGCCCCGCGCCGACGGGCCGCCGGAGAGCGGACCGGCGCCGTGGACGTCGTCGGGTCCGGCCTGGCGCGGGATCTGCGGCGGACGCGTCTCGTCGGGTCCGGCCTGGCGCGGGATCTGCGGCGCACGCGCCTTCCCCGCGCGCGCCTCCCCAGCACCCGCCTTCCCCGGACGCGCCTCGCCGTCGCCCAGTGACTCGTCCCGCCCGTCAGCGCCCATCGCCGATAGCCCCCGCCGTCAGCCCAACCGTTCCTAACACTCGGTCAGACTGGCAGAAGGGCCCGCGGCCGGACTCGGCCGCGGGGATCCTCCACTCGTCCGTGGGGCGAAGGGCGCGCTGTCCAGCGTTCACCCGTTCGGAGGAGCGCGAGTGCACCGGGGCGCCGGCGCGCCAGGCTCACACCGGCCGCGACCGGAGCCCCTCCAGCAGGATGTCGAGGAGCCTTGCCGAGGCCGCCGCCTGCTGTGCCGGATCCGGGAGCGAGGGCGCCGCCGTCGCTATGACCAGCAGCACGTCCGACACCGACACGTCAGGCCGCAGCTCGCCCGCCGTCCGCGCGCGCTCCACCAGCCGGCCCACGACCTCCAGCAGCACCGTCGCCCCGTCGTCGTCCTCTAGTGCGGACGGGACGGACGGAAGCGCCCCGACCGCGTCGGGCAGCAGCCGCAGCTCGCCCGCGCCCGGCTGGACGCGCTGCTGCGGCATCCGCGTCCCCTCCAGACCCGCCGCGCCCTCGGTCCGCTCGCCTTCCCCGGGGCCGACCCGCAGCACCTGCGGCGGCAGCAGCCGCCCGGCCCCGGACGCAACCGACGTGCGCAGGAACCGCGACAGCGCCGACCACGGCTCGTCCTCCTGGCCGAGTGCGGCCCGAGCCTGGTCGGTCAGCCGGGAGGTCTCCTCCTCGGCTATGCGCCGGACCAGGACGTCCTTGCTGGGAAACCGCCGGTACACCGTGCCGACGCCGACCCGCGCGCGCCGCGCCACGTCCTCCATCGGCGCGCCGTAGCCGAGTTCGCCGAAGACCTCGCGTGCCGCCCGCAGCACGTGTTCGAGGTTGCGCTGTGCGTCCACCCGCAGCGGCGCCGTCCGGGACGGACGGCCCTCCGCCCCGTGCCCGCCGCCCGTCGCCATCGGGCCGCCGCCGGGCACGACGGCCGACGCTGTGGACCAATGAGTGTCCTGAGTGTGCATGAGTGATCCCCCGGTAATGACGGTCTCCCCCCGGAGACTGACCCCGCCGTTGAAGCCCTGAAGTCCGGGATGCGCACAAACAGGGACCGCGCACGAGCGAGACCGCACCCGAGGACCCTGTGGGATCTCCGCGGCCCCGTCCGATCACATTCCCTACACCCCGTCAGCACACGAACATAGTTGAGAGAGAGTCAATTAAGAAGGGGCAGGTTCCGCACGGAGCGCCCCCCGATCAGAGCACAGGCCGCATACGTCCCGATTACGGCCTCCGCAGTACCCCGCCGCACCCTGCCTGACCAGCTCCGTTGCCCGGCGCCACGGCGACGCGGCCGCCCGCGCGCGGCGTCGGGCCGCGGTCACACAATTCGCCGGGGCTGTGGACAAACGACCGTCACGGGTGCGTCATGGGATGGTGAAGGAACGTGCGCGCATTCTCGTTGTCGGCGGCGGCTACGTCGGGATGTACACGGCCCTGCGCCTCCAGCGGCGGATGAGACAGGAGCTGCGGCGCGGCGAGGTCGAGATCACCGTCCTCACGCCGGACCCGTATATGACGTATCAACCGTTCCTGCCCGAGGCGGCCGCCGGCGCCATCTCGCCGCGGCACGTCGTCGTGCCGCTGCGCCGCGTTCTCGATCAGTGCCGCATCGTCGTCGGCGAGGCCACCGGCGTCGACCACGCGCGCCGCACCGTCGCCCTCACCACCCTCGCCACCGAGGAGCGCGGCGGCGCCCGGGAACTGACCTACGACGAACTGGTCCTGGCCCCCGGATCCGTCTCGCGCACCCTGCCCATCCCCGGCCTCGCCGACTACGGCATCGGTTTCAAGACCGTCGAGGAGGCCATCGGCCTGCGCAACCACGTGATCGAGCAGATGGACATCGCCTCCTCCACCCGCGATCCCGCCGTCCGCGACGCCGCCCTCACCTTCGTCTTCGTCGGCGGCGGTTACGCGGGAGTGGAGGCGCTCGGCGAACTGGAGGACATGGCCCGGTACGCCGCGCGCTACTACCACAACGTCACGCCCGAGGACATGAAGTGGATCCTCGTCGAGGCGTCGGACCGCGTCCTGCCCGAGGTGGGCGAGGAGATGGGCCGCTACACCGTGGCCGAGCTGCGCCGCCGCAACATCCAGGTGCTGCTGGGCACCCGCCTGGAGTCGTGCGCCGAGCGCGTCGCCGTCCTCAGCGACGGCCAGCGCTTCCCCACCCGCACGGTCGTGTGGACCGCCGGGGTCAAGCCGCATCCCCTGCTGGCCGCCACCGACCTGCCGCTGTGCTCCCGCGGACGCGTCAGGTGTACCGCCCAGCTCGCCGTCGAGGGCGCCGCGCACGCCTGGGCCGCGGGCGACGCCGCCGCCGTCCCCGACGTCACCGCCGCCGAGCCCGGCGCCGAGACCGCGCCCAACGCCCAGCACGCGGTGCGCCAGGCCAAGGTCCTCGGCGACAACATCGCCCACGCGCTGCGCGGCGAGCCCCTGGAGACGTACGCCCACCAGTACGTCGGCTCGGTCGCCTCGCTCGGCCTGCACCAGGGCGTCGCCCAGGTCTACGGACGCAGACTGAAGGGCTACCCCGCCTGGTTCATGCACCGCGCGTACCACCTCAGCCGGGTCCCCACCGTCAACCGCAAGGCCCGCGTCCTGGCGGAGTGGACCCTGGCGGGACTGTTCAAACGGGAGATCGTCTCCCTCGGATCCCTGGAACATCCCCGGGCCGAGTTCGAACTGGCGGCCGGTGGAAAACATCCTCTCGACCCGAACATCAACCCGAACGGGTCATCCTGAACGGACGGAGGAACTCCACCGGACGCTCCCGGCGTCCCATGGATGCCGACACGCGGCGGTCGCACTGCCACACTGGTCCGCGACCAGGGGCGGACGACCGTCCGCCCCTGACCGCTGACGACGCCGTCCCGCCGCCCCGCACCCGCCGGGACGGCGACACGTGCGGTCACCGCGCACGGCCCCCACCCCGGCCGGGCCCGGCGCCGGCCCGAGACGACAGACACGAGGCAAGGATCCGTGAACTTCACGCGCTGGAGCGCCCGGCTCCCCGGCATTCCCGGAACACAGCGCCGCGCCGCCGCGCGGACCGATCTGGCCACCGTCCCGGACCGGCGCGCCGACGGCGCCGTCCCCGCGGCCCGCGCCCGACGACCCGCCGACGACGCACCCCAGACGTCCGCCGAGGGCACACCTCAGACGTCCGCCGACGACGCACCCCAGACGTCCGTCGACGGCGCACTCCAGACGTCCGCCGACGGCGCACTCCAGACGTCCGCCGTCGACGGACTGCCCGCGCACGAGGTCCTCGACCGCGTCCCGGCGCTCGTCGCCCTGGTCCACGGCGCCGACCACCGCCTCGCCTACGTCAACGCCGCCTACACCGCGGCCTTCGGCGCCCGCCGCTTCGGCGAAGCCGCCCGGGACGCCCTGCCCGAACTGCGCGACCTCGGCCTGCTCCCCCTCCTCGACCAGGTCCTGCGCAGCGGCAGACCGCGCACGCTGAAGTCCCGCAAGGCGCCCGACGGCCGCTCCTACACCTTCACCTGCACCCCGGTCAGCGAGACCGGCGGCGACGACGACCGCGCCCCCGGACCCGGCGTCCTGGTCTTCGCCACCGACGTCACCGACCACGCCGAGGCCGCCGAGCGCCTGCGGGCCAGCGAGCGCCGCCAGCGCGAGACCGCCGTCACTCTCCAGCGCTCCCTGCTGCCCCAGGTCCTGGAGCAGCCCGACGACCTGCGCATCGCCGCCACCTACCAGCCGGGCGGCACCGAAGCCGCGGTCGGCGGCGACTGGTACGACGTGATCACCCTCGGCGGCGGCCGCACCGCGCTGGTCATCGGCGACGTGATGGGGCGGGGCGTGCGGGCCGCCGCCGTCATGGGCCAGTTGCGCACCGCGGTCCGCGCCTACGCCCGCATGGACCTCCCGCCCCACGAAGTCCTCCAACTGCTCGACGGACTCGCCGCCGAGATCGACGCCAACCAGATCGCGACCTGCGTCTACGCCGTCCACGACCCCAACGAGGGCCGGCTCGTGTACGCCTCCGCCGGTCACCTGCCCATCCTGGTCCGCGACGAGAACGGCGACGTGCTGCGCGCCGACGAGCCCACCGGGCCGCCGCTCGGCACCGGCGAGTGGACGCACGCCTCCGGCGCCGTCCCCCTGCGCCCCGGCTCCACCGCGGTGCTCTACACCGACGGCCTGGTCGAACGCCGCGACCAGGACCTGGACGTGGGCATCACCGCCCTGGAACGCGCCCTGGCCGGGGCCACCGGCGCTCCCCAGGTCGTCTGCGACCGCCTGGTCCGCTCGGCCGGCGTGCAGGCCGACCACTACGACGACGTGGCCGTGCTGGTCCTCCATCACCCCGCGCGCACCGGCGCGGACAGCGAGCTGTTCCGCAACGCCGCGCTGGAACTCCTCGGCGGCGTCGAAGCGGCTCCTCGCGCGCGGGCCTTCGCCTCCGGCGTCCTGACGAGCTGGCGCTTCCCGCCCGAACTCCACGACCTGGGCGTCCTCGCGGCCAGCGAACTCGTCGCCAACTCCCTCCAGCACGGCACGCCCCCCATGCGCCTGCGGCTGCGCCGCACCGACCGCCGCCTCATCGTCGAAGTCACCGACGGGGACGACCACCTGCCCCGGCGCCGCCGCGCCGAACCCGCCGACGAGTCCGGCCGCGGCATCGCCATCGTCGCGACCATCGCCTCCCACTGGGGCTCCCGCCGCACACCGGGCGGCGGGAAGACGGTGTGGTGCGAGTTCATCCTGCCGAGCGGACGGCCCTGAGCCCCGTCGTCCCCTCGCGGCGGCCGCACGGACGCGGCGCCCCGCCGCCCGGACGCGCGAACGACAGCGGCGGCCGCCGCCCGAAGGCGACGGCCGCCGCCGTCAGCGCACCGCGCGGGCGCGCTCAGGCGTCCGCGGCCACCGGCTCGGCAGCCGCACCGCCGCGGGCCACGATCCGGCTCCGCGCGCTCCACGGGTGGTCCTGCGCGACGGTGAGCCCCCGCCCCAGCCGCAAGGCCAGCGCGGTGATCCCCAGCGAGAACGCCAGGAACGTCAGCACGTACGGACCCGGCAGCGAGGCCGCCAGCGGACCGCCCACCGCCGGTCCGACCGCCAGCGCGAGCTGCTTCACCAGGGCGAAAGCCGAGTTGTACTGCCCCGCCATCCCGTCGGGCGCGAGGTCGGCCACCAGCGGCGCCAGCGTCGGCGACAGCATCGCCTCACCCAGCCCGAACAGCGCGTACGTCGACACGAACGCCGCCGTCGCCATCGCCTGACTGCCGTGCCCCAGCCCCGCGTACGCCGCCGCGCCCCAGGCCACGGCCCAGATCACGCCCACGGACGCGATCACCCGGGACCGGCGCCGCCGCTCGACGAACCGCAGCACGGCGAACTGCGCCACCACGATCATCAGCGTGTTCGCCGCCAGCGCCGTCCCCAGCGTCGACGGGGAGATCCCGGCCGCCTCCACGCCGAACGCGCTCAGCCCCGACTCGAACTGCCCGTAGCAGGCGAAGAACAGCACGAAGCCCAGGACGCAGAGCTGCACCATGGCGCGGTTGCCGAGGAGCTGGCGCCAGCTACTCCGGGCGGACCGCCCGGCCGTGGCCGCGGCGTCCGCGACGCACGGCGCGTGCGGTATCCGCACCGTGGACATCAGCGCAGCCAGCAGCAGGAACACCGCCGCCTCGAGGGAGAACAGCAGCGTGAAGGAGGACACCCGCGAGGCGTCGACGAGGTGGCCGCCTATCAGGCCGCCGACGCCGAGCCCCAGGTTCTGCAGGAAGAACTGCGTCGCGAACGCCCGGGACCGCGTCTGAGACGGCGAGCAGTCCACGATCATCGTCGCCAGCGCGGGCTGCATCACGGCCTGCCCGGCGCCCAGCGCCGCCGCCGACAGCAGCACGGTCGCCGAACCGTCCGCGAGCCCCAGACTGAGCGAGCCCAGCGCGGCGGTGACCAGGGCGGCGAGCAGGACCGGCCGCGGGCCGCGCCGCACGATCGCCCGGCCGGCGAACGGCAGCACGATCAGCGCGGCCACGGCGAAGACGGTGAGGACCAGCCCCGCCGTCATGGCTCCCAGCCCCCGCACCTGCGCCACGTAGACGTACAGGTAGGGGACGGTGAAGCCCAGCCCGAACGCGCTGAGCGCGTTGCCCGCGTGGATCCGGCGCATCGCTGCGCCCATCGCCCTGGTCACGTTCACCTCTCTTGAGTGAGTCGACTCTGTCGAGCAGTCGACGGTCAGACGGTCGACAACCCTCGGTGCTTAGGGCCGAAGACTTCGACATTAAATTTTGAAGCTAAACAGTACACCTGGAAGGACTTCGATGCCAAGCGGGGTCGTGCCATACTGCCGCCATGGGTGACACCTCCGGCAGCCTCGGCGGCGCCGACGGCCTGGGCGGCGAGCCGGCGCTCGAAGAGCAGATCGCCGCCTACCAGCGCGAGTTCCGGGACCTCGACCCGCAGGTCGAGAAGATCGTCTCGGCGCTGTCCCGGCTGAACCGCAGGATGAACGTCGCCTACGGCCGGCAGACCTCCGACCTCGGCATCAGCAGCGCCGAGTGGGAGGTCCTGAAGGCGCTGGTCCTCTCCGGCGCCCCCTACCAGCTCGGCCCCAGCGAACTCGCCAAGCGCCTCGGCCTCACTCCGGCCGCGATGACCCACCGGATCGACCGCATGGTCACCGAGGGCCTGGTCACCCGCGAGCGCGACGAGTCCAACCGGGTCCGGGTCATCGTCGAGCTGACCGCCGAGGGCCGCGAGAAGTGGCTGGACGCCATGCGCCTGGCGACGGTCTTCGAAGGAGACCTCCTCCAGGACCTCACCCCAGCGGAGCGCACCGTCCTCGGCGACGTGCTGACCCGGTTGCTGCGCAGGGTGGAGGACGCCCAGCCCGACGCCGGCGGGCGCCTCAGCGACCTGGACTGAAAAGATCTTGACAGGGGGCGCTTGACAGCCTTCTGGGCGATCCGTAATGTTCTCCGGGTTGCCGCCGAGCCGTAACGGTTCTCCGGCAGCACCTCCCGCCGCATCTGCGGCACCCACACCATCAGCACGATCTCCCTGACTGGGTTGTTTTCGGCATGTCCGAATTCCATTCGAAAGGGACTCGTCGATTGACGTCGGATCCGCCAAGGACTCGATTGGGAATCGCCGAGCGAATCCGCTAAGGTCTGGGACGTCGGAACGGCCGAAGGGCCGGGAAGGCGAACCCCGCTGACCGGGGGTCAGGTCGAGAAAGAAGATCTGATAGAGTCGGAACCGCCGGAAAGGGAAACGCGGAAGCGGAAACCTGGAAAGCACCGAGGAAATCGGGTCGGAAACGGTCTGATAGAGTCGGAGACACCGAAGGGAAGCGCCCGGAGGAAAGCCCGAGAGGGTGAGTACGAAGGAAGCGTCCGTTCCTTGAGAACTCAACAGCGTGCCAAAAGTCAACGCCAGATATGTTGATACCCC